>JBKJUH010000132.1:0-2561 GCA_046590075.1 Agitococcus sp. | reverse complement strand
GTGAACAAGGGCAAGGTATCGGTAAGCTATATCGTGTTGGCCAACAGGTATCGGGTGGCGTAACATTATCTGCTGTGTATGTTGACCGTGTGTTGTTGCAGCGTAATGGTGTCGATGAAGTATTGCGTTTTGTGAAAACGAATTTATTAGGTGGTGATCCACCTGCCAGCTCTGCAAAACCGTCGCCGTTGGCACAACAAGGTAGTAAAGCGCGTGAGTTACTGAGTCAAGCAGTCAGCCGTTTATCGAATGAGCCTGACGCGTATGTGTCCGAGATGGGTTTAGTGGCAACCAGTGGGCAAGGTTATGAAATTACCGACAGCGCACCTGCTAATATTCGTCAAAGTTTAGGCCTCAAAGCAGGTGATAAAATTTTAAGATTAAATGGTCAACCGTTGGGAAACCCTCAGGTAGATAAAAATCTATTGCAACAAGTACAGCAAACTGGTCATGCCCGCATCGATATTCAGCGCGGTAGTCAAACTTTAACTATTGAGCAAAATTTCTAACATGAAAGCACGTCAATCACTTCTTGCCCTTTCTTTGTTGCTCGCGCTCAGTGCGCCCGCCCATGCCAAGACTTGGAAAGTTAATTTGAAAGAGGCGGATATTTCAGCTTTAGTGGCGGAAGTGTCTGAAATAACAGGTAAAAACTTTATTGTTGATCCGCGAGTTAAAGGCAATATTACCGTTATTTCCAGTAAGCCGTTATCGGCAGATGCGGTTTATGAGTTGTTTTTGGGGGTGTTGAGTGTCAATGGTTTTGCCGCCGTTCCCGCAGGTAATGCCATTAAACTCGTGCCTGATGTCAACGCCAAACAAAATGCCGTGCCGTTTGATTTGCGCGCTAAAGCGAAGGGTGAAGCCTTAGTTACTCGCGTAATACTGCTGGAAAATACCAATGCCAACGAGCTGGTGCCTGTTATTCGTCCGTTATTGCCCCAATTTGCGCACTTAGCAGCAGTTAATGGTTCCAATGCCTTGGTGATTTCTGACCACGCCAATAACATCGTCGAAATTGAAAGGTTAATTAAATCACTCGATACAGGTGAGGGCGATCAGCTGGAAGTGATTAACCTAAAAGAAATTCGTGTCGATGATGTGTTGACAATGTTAGATAACTTAACATCAACCAGCACCAATAAAGAAATGCGTGGTGCGCGCGTGCGTTTGGTGGCTGATAGTCGTGGCAATCGCTTATTAGTTAAGGGCGATGCAAAAGCGCGTAAACGGGTGCGTGAAGTAGTCACTCAACTCGATAAACCCGCAGCAGACCGTTTGGCAGGGGTGCGTGTGATTCGTTTACAACATGCCAGTGCCAAACAAATGGCCGAAGTATTAAAAAACTTAGTCAGTAACGACGCGTCAAAATCAGCGAATAGCAGTGGTTCAGGTGCGGCAACGACAGCCGTTACCACAGGTGGTGTTAGTTTTATTGCCGATGAAAGTCAAAATGCGCTAGTCATGAAAGCCGACCCTGCACTCATGCGTGAACTAGAAGCCGTGGTACAACAACTAGATCAACGGCGTTCGCAAGTGTTAATCCAAGCAGCTATTGTTGAAGTATCAGGTGATAATGCCGATCAATTGGGTGTGCAATGGGCGGCAGGCGACCCCACCAAAGGTGTTGGCTTAATTAATTTTGGTAATGCGGGTACAAGTATTGCCACTTTAGCGGCAGCAGCAATACAAAATAAACCTGAAGCGGTCTCTGGTTTAAATGGCGCGTCTTTTGCATTCGGTAAAACAGAAACCAATACTAATGGTGATCGGACGTTTTATGGCGCGTTAATTCAAGCGTTAAGCACCATGAGTAATGCCAATTTATTGTCAACACCGAGTATTATGACCATTGATAATCAAGAAGCTAAAATTGTCGTCGGTCAGAATGTGCCGTTTATTACTGGCTCAAGCAGTAGTTCAGGTTCGGGTACCAGTAACCCCTTTACCACTATTGAACGTAAAGATGTGGGTATTACCTTAAAAGTGATTCCGCATATTGGCGATGGTGGCACCATAAAATTAGAGGTCGAACAAGAGGTTTCCTCTGTTGTCCCGAGCGTTGCAGGTGTAAACTCAGCAGACTTAATTACCAATAAACGCTCGATTAAGACAACTATTTTAGCCGATGATGGCCAAACAATCGTCTTAGGTGGTTTAATTCAGGACGATAGCTCTCAATCTGTGAGCGAAGTTCCACTTTTAAGTAAAATACCTGTACTGGGTCACTTGTTTCGTTCCAAGGGTCAGAGTAAAACGAAACGGAATTTATTAGTGTTTCTACAACCGTTAATTTTGCGTGATGGTGCAGGTGCAAGTGCATTGGCCTTGCAACAATACAACCAAACGCGTACCTTGCAGTTGGAAATGAATGCTAAAGGTCAGTTGACCCGATTACCCGAGCAAGTTAATCAGATTTACCAAGGTGCTGTCAAAGTTGCACCTAAACAAACAGAGAAATAGGGAAGAGATATTGCCATGTTGAAGTTACAGTTTGTTGACCGTCGTCAGCCTGCTTTTTGGTTAGTGGATCCTCGTTTAACGATTGGCCGCGATAAAAC
>JBKJUH010000124.1:0-14400 GCA_046590075.1 Agitococcus sp. | reverse complement strand
ACACCCGTTTGGTTTAACAAGGTACTGCTACCTGCAGGTACACTATCTCTACTCACCATGTGCATAAGCGTTAAATTTATATCGGTATCGCGGTCAAAACGATAGTTTATGCCTGTACTGTACATTTTGGCCGTATTGATGGGTGCTAACACATTACGCTTGTTGTCTGGTACGGCACTATCACGCGGCTCATAGCCCATTCTAAACTTTAGGCGACTGGTATGGGTAACTTCAATACCCACACCCCAGTTCCAGCGTGTATTAAAATCTAAAGGAAATGCCAGCGTGCTGTTGGTAACACCACCATTTGGCACCAAAATTTTAGCAATTTTTAACACTTGAACTTCACGGTCAAACTCAAAGTTAAAGGCTTTCCATTGGCCAAAATCGGTCCAGCCGACATCAAAATTGACTTGCACATTCGGCAGTAATTTATATTTGATACCTGTTTGAAAATGCGCTGGAAATTCAATAGCCATTGACAACAAGCCACTTTCCTCTTTAGGCATATAGGTTGGCAAACCCAAAATAGCCCCTAAAATTTGCCCTGTAATGGAGGATTGCAGACCATCATTAATAATAGAACGCGCGCCTTCTTCATACTTAATTTTATATTTACCCTTGAGGCGCATTTTGGCATTGCTTTGATAGACAGCACCCCACGCAAATTGCTCATTCGGTTCCCACAAAATACCCAAGTTATAGGTAGGCGATAATGTTTGCTGAAGAGTAACGTCTAAGTTTGCCATTTTCTTAAATGGCCCTAGACTTTCTTTGGCATTACACGCACCAAACAAAATCAGATCCGTAACAATATTGACGTTTTCTTTAAAGGGCGCACACACTTCTTCATCAATTAAACGAAACACGCCTACCAATTCATTCGGTGCTCTAAAGTCGGTATTTAAGGCAATGGCCTGATAGGACATACCCACCGACAAACCTACCGATAAATTATCGGTTAATTGATAGGCCACGGAAGGCGATAAATAGGTAATACGCTCTAACGCCACTTTTCTACCCATATAAGCACCTGGGTCTTTATCATCTCGGTAATAACCCGCAATCATGGGTGCATAAAAAGAGTTGGCGTAGGCAAATTTAGAACCTGGTGGTCGATATCCAATACCTGCCGTCGGTGCGGAAATGGGTCCTGGCGGCATTTTAACGATCTGGTCTAAAATGGGCAGATACAAAGCGACACCATCCACTGTAGAATGAGCCGTTTTAAATTGAGAGCATAGCGGTTCGGTATCATTGACCTCATCTTCACAGACGAGAGGGTCGTCAGAGTAACCAAAAACATCAAAGCCTTTAGGTGCTGATAAGTCCGCTTCAATGGAAAAGTTAGCCATCAACAACTGAATATCCAATTGCAAGCCTTTGATTTTTGTTAAGCCCGCAGGATTAAAATGAATGGCATTGATACCTGGTGGATCCGCAGTAACAGCGTTACCCATACTCAGCGAGCGCAAATCTACTGACAAATTTTGAGCTAACATAGCAAAGCTGGCTGGTGACCATATTGCACTGATTGCTAATGCCAAATAAGAGAGTTTAATTGGCTTTTTCGGAGTGATACTCATAAACGGTACGCCCTTAGATGCCATTATTCTGCTGCCAAACCTAAAAACTCAAGTGGCATAGAGAAACCCAAGGTGACATCAGGACTATCTTCAGTCAAACCATAGCCCATACTGATATTGACGATACGTTTAGGACTGGTACGCAACGACAAGGTATAGTTGAGAGCAGAGGAAACTTGCGCTGCTGGCTCAACAAAAGTGCCATCATCAAATCCAAAACGACTATTTGCCGAAATGCTGTGCTGATAAGAGGCACTCATGGACACATCATAATTGAGCGAATAGGCAAAACCCATCGAAAAGCCCAAGGTATTACCAGGCTGAACACTGGTTATTGCTCTATTTCCACGCTTTTGATTCAGGCCACTAATTTTACTGCCTATAGAAAAACTTGTTGAGCCATAAATTACTATAGGGTCGGTGACTTTGCTCATGCTCAAGCCGCCAGATAAGCTGTAATAACCCTTACCTGTTGACAAGTCTCTTGCTGCGTTGATTTCGTAAGGGCTGTCACCTGTTGCCGTTGACAAGGATGTAAACAAGGTTGTTGACGGCAAGCCACGTTTTAAGGGAATTGGCTGCCAGCGCAATCCCATCGACACATCACCTAAGCCGATGGCCGTTTTACCACCCAAGGTATCTAACTTATAGACCAATGGCAGCGAGGTATTGAACGTCAAGTTGTCACGTAAACCATAAGAAACATCAATACTATTACTAAACGAGTGCTGCGCGTCGTCCTCGACACGCAAACGACAGATTGTTGAACCATCCGTACACAATGCAATATCTAAACGGCTATCTCGATAGAAGCTATAACTGACGTCGTAGTTCATCGCAAACTTACCTTTCTTTACCAATGAGTAAGACTTTTCGGAGGCTTTAAACACTTGGTCAAGGTTTTTTTCAGTGGTGCTGTCTGTTGCTTTTTCTTTAAGTGCATCACGCGCTGAGTCTGCTGTTGTCGCCGCAGGCGTTGGTGTTGTTGGATTAATTGCCGTATTCGCTGGAGCAGGGGTACTGGCTGGAGCAGCAGTTGCCGCAGGAGTAGTCGTTTCAGCCGATGCAGTCGTTTCAGCAGGCGTAGCCGCCTCTGGCGCAGATGTAGATTCAGCAGCATAAGCCGCAGAGAAACATACGCTATTAAGGGCGATTAAAATATGCGGAGCTTTACCCCAGTTTCTCATTATTGTGATTCCTTATAGATCTTATCGAAAAACAGCCACTATTTACGACGATAATACGTACGTAGTGGCACATCAATTATTTTATCCGACGCTTCGGCTTCTGGATCTGCATTAAACACACGATTCAACGTTGATGCGCGGTCGGCATTATGCTCAGCTTGGCGGAAGTTTTCTTCTATTTGCATAAATGCCAAATGACTAATGGTTTGGTCATCCACAAAACGCATATCATCTTCTGTTAGCTCTAAAGCCGATTGCGGTTTAAAGCCGTTAGGAAAAACAATAAACATCCGCCCTAAACCATCTACTTTGTCCCATGCCTCATCAAACTGCACTTCAGGAAAGCTAATATTACCCAGCGCAGGGTCGGCGACAAAAAAACGGCCATCTTGATATTTTTTAACCACGACAAAATGCTTAAAATTCATATAGTGAATAGCAACGAGTGCGGGATGGTCTAATTTTTTTAATTCGTCGATTGTGCCCTTAAAGCCGTTATTGGGATGACCTAAAGCCGTCACTAAACGCTTCATATCCAACATGGAAAAACCACGACGCGCGACAATTTTGTCGTACTCACCAAATTTGAGCAGACCATCCATGACTTGTTTTTCGGTAAACTGGCGACCTAAATAACCATTTAAGATAGTGGTGAGTGCAGCCGAGCCGCAACTATAGTCGTAGGCTTGACGGGTGATATTTTTGAATTTTTGCTCTGCTAAGGGCACGACCGTTTCTACTGGCTCTAAAAAACGCTCATAGCTATTATGCCGACTATCGACTGGATGGCTATAATATATACTAGACGGTTTTTTATCTGCCACTTCAAAAGCATCATTGGCAAACATATAAATAATGGCGGAGCCAATTGTCAGTAAAAACATAAGAATTTTCTTGTTATTAGGTTTAAAAACGACCTTCAATTAAATTTATTACATCAACGCGCTAAAAATACCCTTTTTTTCACGATAGTTCACGCTTTTTTACGTAACTCCTACGTTTGCCTTGCGCCCTTTCCCTCAACAAGGACTCATAGTTGAAGTCGCCTTTCTCCCTCTCCCAGTGAGCTAGCGTATGCACACATCTTTTGAGTGATGAATGAGTCCATAAACAGAGTTAAATTCCCCTCTTGAGAGGGGTTAGGGGTGTGTTAGTAGTAAAAAGCACTGGTTTTTGTGCGATTAAACCCACCCCTAGCCCCTCCTAGGAGGGGAATTTCATGCTCATATCATCATTTAGTGTTTATACAAAAACTTGTGTGCATACACTAGCCCACAAAGAGAGGGAACTTTTGGTGACTACATTTTAGTTTCAACGGCTAACGAAGACATAGCACTACACGAGGTATTAAATTTTACCTGCTATCGTCAAGGAATGATTACTTAAGTTTAAACCTTTGATACCCATATTACCCATAGTTACCGCAGATGAACCTGCTGCAATATTATTAAAGGTAATATCCAAATTTGTTAGATTAGGAGTGGTTATGACCAAGCCATCCGCCGCTATATCTATACCAGCCCCTGTCAAATTAACATTAGCCAATACCAAATCAAAGCGTAAGTTACGACCATTACCACCAACACCTGTATCTAGTTTGTCGGTTATACGCACTTCACCAAAATCAATGGCATTAAATACCGTTGTGCCAAAGTGCACCATATGACCTGATGACTCACTACCTAACTGTACGGTAAATAAATCATTACCTGAGGGCAATAAGTCAAAATAGTCTTTATTACCATTACCCGCATCGGGATGATTAAAGTCTATCAAGGTGCCTTCATTACCACCCAAACCATTGCGTAAAGCAATTTTATCTATATAAATACGAAATTTGGAGGCATTAAATAATTTAGCCCGAATATTGAGCATGGGCTCTATGCCACCCACCTTATCCACCTCGAAGGAAATTCCACGAAAGCCTGTACTGGTATCACAAGCACCATTAATACTAGCTTCTGTACACGCTTTAATGCCGACGTTTTTAGCCACAAGACTGCCACTATGGAAGTCAAAACCTGGCTTAATGGTACTAGGCACGCCTGTTTTATCTATAAAAACCACTTCATCCGCCGTCCAACCCGCCACTGGCAAGACAAATGACGTCGTTATACCGTCTTGTCCTGTTGTTTGCGCCAAATCGTCTTCTGATAGATTTTCTAAGGCATAGACCGAAGAAGCCATTAAACAAGATGCCAGTGTCTGCAAGGTACGTTTTATTATTTTAGTCATGGCAACCACCTAATATATTTTTATTTTACAAACAATTACGGCAGCCTAAGCTGCCGTAATTTTTCTTAAGCGAGAACAAGTTCCCTATTAAGATTAGTGACCACGAATAATCAAGCTTGTGCCAGCCAATTTCAAGCCGATAATTTGCATATCGCCTAAATCTTGTGCAGTTGCGCTACCCAATTTTTGATTGGTGATGGCAATATCAGCACCACCAGCATTACCGAATTGGAACAAGGTAATAACCAAGCCGCCTTCTGTTGCCGCTGGACCTGTGTAAGCCGCACCAGTCAATGCCGCAATGTTATTCAAGTCGTCTTCAACGTTGATACCAGCAATAACACTCAAGTTAGCACCAGCATTATCGGTGATTTTCAAGCTTTCCATACTGATTTGACCACCAGTGATTGCACCGCCAGCATCAATTAAGGAAGAGTTATTGATAGTTAAACCACCTGTCAACGAACCTTGGAACAGGATCATTGAGCTAATGCCACCAAGCGTTTGTGTCTCGCTACCCAATTGGATATTCATTGTGCTTGCGCCCAAGATAATTTCCATGGCGTTAGAAATTTTGATGCCTGTACCACCGTCTTGACTTGTACCGTTAACTTCCAAAGAACCAGCTGTAACAGTACCATCTTTATCAAAACCAGCAACAGCAGCATTACTGTTAGACACATAAACTGCGCCTAATTTAACCGCCAATGTTGGTAAGGAAATTTTAACGTTCAACATGGATTGGTTACCAGCAGCAGCACTAGTATCACCCACTGTGTCGATATCAATGATAATTGGTAATTTATCATCAGCAAACAGTACTGTAGAATCAGCAGCAGTACCATCACCAATCACCATGGCACCAGAGTTTCTGTTAGCCGCATAACCTAGACCAGCAGTAGCCACACCGTCGTCGTCATGCATAACGATTTGAGTAATTGACAAACCTTTAAAGTTACCCGCCGTACCGTTGACTGCAGCTACACCACCCAAGTCATCAATTGCCGCCATAGTAGCAGCACTTACACCCAAAGCTGTCAAACTAGCAGTGTTTTGTGACTGAGGGGAGATCATAACAGTGATACCGTCTTGACCAACCGCAGAAGCCATGGACTCATCATCCATTGCTTCCATAGCAAAAGCACCAGCAGAAATCATGGATACAGCAGATACTAAAGCAAGTTTTTTTAACATTTTCATGGGATTTGAACCTCGGGTTTATTTATAGTTTTTGTTACCGTAATGTTATTATTAGGTAACGTTCTATTCGGCAGAAGAAATTTACCACTGTTAAATAGGCAGAGCAAGCCCTTTTGCACAATAAAAGGCTAACTGTCCGACAAACGGCTTGTTCTAACGTGTGAGTGTTTAGTAAACCTGTAGATGGGTTTTGTAAAGGGTGGTTTTGGGGGTTTTACGCTTTCGCCTCGACCCTTTACACCCTCACCCCTGCCCTCTCCCTTGCTAGGGAGAGGGAGTAAATTGCTCCTCACCCTGTTTAGGGGGAGGTTGGGTGGGGGTTAACATGCTAAAATCATACTACTTTGCCACCTGTCTAGGATACTCGCTTGTTTGTTTTGCCGCTCAATCACACCATTGCTAATGTCTATGCGCTGCTGCCATCGATAGTAAATGCTGATCACTGGCCTATTTGGTTAAAAGATGGGTGCAATTGGTGCTTGGGCATTGCGCCTTCTTGGTTACTTGTTAACGATAGCAATAATTTACTGCATTATTGCCGCGATGAAAATTTAGACTATGAACCAACTATCATAGCAACTGATTTATTAACGACATTAAAAGACCAACTTTTGACTACGCCCTGCCCTGACTATCCCTTGAAAATCGGCTTTAATGGTGGGTTAATGGGTTGGATGAGTTACCCTAAATCTGCGTTACATTACGGCGAACACGTCAATTTTCCTGCTGCCTGTTTTGGTTTTTATGATGTTTTTATTCGCCCGAATGATGAAGGTGTTGTTTGTTTATATGCGCCTTCTGAAGCTTTGGCACGTCCCTTTTTACAACAATTAAAAATCGTTAAGCAATTACCTTTATTTCAGTTAAACAATCCGTTTACGGCTTTAATGTCTAAGCACGACTATCAACAGGCGTTTAACACGGTTCAAGACTATTTACACAGTGGTGATTGTTATCAGGTCAATTTAGCGCAAGCGTTTAAGGCTCAATGTTCTGGCGATAGTATTGACGCATTTCAGCGTTTATTAACCTTGAGTCAACCGCCTTATGCGGCTTTTGTGAGTTGTCCTTTTGGTGATATTTTGAGTTTATCGCCTGAGTTGTTTTTGCAGTTTGGTGAAGAGGGCTTGGTATTAACTCGCCCCATTAAAGGCACTAGACCACGTTGTGAAGATGCCGTAGAAGATTTGGCGCAGTTTAATGATTTGGCCACTCATCCCAAAGACCATGCCGAAAACGTGATGATTGTGGACTTATTGCGTAATGACTTAGGCAAACACGCGGCTATTGGTTCGGTGACGGTGTCTAAGTTATTTAGCGTGGAGTCGTTTCCTCAAGTTCACCATTTGATTAGCGATATTAGTTGCCAACTCAAACACGGCACTCATCCTTTAGACTTATTGTTTGATGCTTTTCCCGGTGGTTCTATTACAGGCGCGCCAAAAAAACGGGCAATGGAAATTATTGATGAATTAGAAAACTGCCAACGGGCAATTTATTGCGGCAGTATGGGTTATTTAACTGTTAAAGGTCGGGGGCAATGGAATATTGCTATTCGGACAATGTTGCGAGTGGGTGATGATATTTATGCGTGGGCTGGCGGTGGTATTGTTGCTGACTCTGAGTGTGAGTCGGAGTATCAGGAATGCTTTAATAAGATGGGGGCGATGATGAGGGCGTTGGAGGATGGGAGTTAGCGGATTGACTCTACTATAATGGATGATTTAATTTGCAGCCATATCTTATCGGCCGTTAATGCTGGCAGACCGACAACTAGACTTGTCGCCAAACACACCCTATCGCCTAGCGACAAACCGAATGGTTTTGTGAGTGGCATTAGTAAAGATGACTCAAATGCTATTTTTTCGTCTAGCGGAATAATGATTAGGGATAATTCAGCCATAATCTCTTGAACATGAAACACAGGTACGCCTGCCATAATCAGTTTGGCCGTTACCTCAGCAAATTGCACACTACTCATGCAAGTTGCAGGCAATAATAACGCTTGCTCGACTTTTTCGGCACCTGACTCTTGATTAAGTAAAGCTAAAATGGCAGACGCATCCAAAACATAGCCCTGACCTATCTTACTCATTCCGCGCCTCAATCTTACGCTCTTTGATAAAATCTTCACTTAAGCACGTACTGGCCGAGACATAATTTCTTAGCAACGCCTGTGCCTTACGAATATTATGCTGGCGCGTTTGCAAATGAATTTCGCCATTAACCACTACCAATTGCAAAATATCACCCTCTTGAATATGTAAATCTTTGCAAATATCGACAGGAAGGCCAACGTAGCCACCCGACGAGACGTGTACTTGACAAGAGCGCATACGTTTTCCTTTTTGACTACGTTAAAGATGTATCAAAAAGCACCAAACTGAAGCTTTCTGTGCATCCCCCCGTTCGCACTGAGCCTGTCGAACCATCCTTCGACAAGCTCAGGACAAACGGACTCCGCTCATGCTGAGCCTGACGAAGCACGACAGGCTCAGTGCGAACGGTATATGCTGTAAAACTTATACACTAGCACTTATAGCCGCGCCGCTTCAATACATCTTTAATAGTGTATTTTTTAAGCAGGAATACTCCGCAACGAACCGCTAATAATTTCTGCTTTTAATGCGTCGTAGGTTTTAGTAACGGGAAACTGTGGAAATTCACGAATGACATTATCAGGCGCGTCAAACAAAATACCTTTGTCAGCTTCACCCAACATGGCAATGTCATTATAAGAATCACCTGCGGCAATGACGCGATAATTAAGGCCATGTAAGGCTTGCACAGCCGCTCGTTTTTGGTCGGGTTGGCGTAGTAAATAATTGGTAATCATGCCTTTGTCGTCGGTTTCTAACTTATGGCAGAAAATTGTTGGCCGATTAAGTTGTTTCATTAAGGGGTCGGCAAATTCGTAAAAAGTATCGGACAAAATAATCAATTGAAAATGTTCGCGCACCCATGCCACGAACTCATACGCACCTTCTATTGGCCCCATCTCAGCAATAACGGCTTGAATGTCTGGTAAACCTAGATTGTGTTCACGCAAAATAGCGAGGCGTTGTTTCATTAATACGTCGTAATCTGGAATATCACGAGTTGTAGCTTCTAAGGCTTTAATGCCTGTTTTTTTGGCAAAGTTAATCCAAATTTCGGGCACTAACACGCCTTCTAAATCTAAACAGACGATTTCCATGATTGACTCCGCAAGAGAATTGAGAAAAATACTGGCGCGAACTGTACCGATTTTGGCCAAGACCTGCAATCTATTGGCTAAATACTGCTAGAATTACTGGCCTATAACAATAAACCTATTCCAGCCATTTCCCAATAAAGGAACAGCCATGACAATTACTCATGCTAACGCTCAACAATGGGCAACCGACTATGACGATAAAACGCCACAAGAAATTTTAGCCTTAGTGCTTGATAACTTTGACAATGCCGCCATTTCTTTTAGTGGTGCTGAAGATGTGGTTTTAGTGGATATGGCCGCTAAAATCGGCAAACCGTTTCGGGTTTTTTCTTTAGATACGGGTCGTTTACATGCCGAGACTTATCAGTTTATCGAAAAAGTGCGTAACCATTACAAAGTGGCAATTGAAGTTTGCTTTCCCGAGTCGGCACCAGTGCAAGAAATGGTGAACGCGAAAGGCATGTTTAGCTTTTATGTCGATGACCATAAAGAGTGCTGTACGGTGCGTAAAGTTGCGCCCTTAAAGAAAAAATTGGCGACCTTAGATGCGTGGGTGACAGGTCAACGTAAAGACCAAAGTCCGGGAACACGTTTAGCTGTGCCCGTTGTGCAGGCGGATGCGGCGTTTAGTGGTGCGGGTAAACAGTTAATTAAATTTAATCCGTTATCAAACTGGACGTCAGCACAGGTGTGGGAATACATCCACGCTAATGATGTGCCGTATAACGAGTTGCATGGTAAAGGCTTTATTAGCATTGGCTGTGAGCCGTGTACTCGCGCTGTTTTGCCTGGCCAACATGAGCGTGAAGGTCGTTGGTGGTGGGAAGAAGCAACGAAAAAAGAATGTGGTTTGCATTCGGTGAATTTGAAGTAAGACAGTTTGGGGCGAACACTTGGGTTCCGCCCCTACTTGAGGAGTACGTTATGCACATCACTATGGTAAAAAAGATTTTAGCAGATGGCTCACCTTGCAAAAAATGCGGTGAGGTATTGGCGAAAATGGAAGCCGATGACCAACTCAAATTTATTAATGAAATTTTAATTGCTGATGAGCGTGATGCTGAATCTGCAGGTATGCAATTGGCAAAAAAATTAGGCGTAGAGCGCGCACCGTTTTTTGTTGTTAGCCAAGATGATGGTTCGCAAACCATTTATACCGTGTATTTAAAGTTTGTCAAAGAAGTGTTAAATACTGCTATTTCTGAAAAAGACGAACTCAAAGAACTGATGAACAACAGCCAAGATTTGGACTTTTTGTAACATTTGCCAGTCGAACGCATGTTTAACTAGCGGTGATTTGCTGTCGGGTTGAAACCCGACCTACAATACTGGCAATTCAACATGCTGAAAAACACGTTCTAAGTCTTCGGGTGTTTCAGCCAAAATCGCGGCCTCTACTCTTGCTCGGGTTAAATGTGGGGCAAAATCTTTCATAAAATCAAACATAAAACTTCTTAGCCACATGCCTTTTCTAAAAGCAATTTTAGTCGTGCTGGATTCAAATAAATGGCTGGCATCTAAAGCCACTAAATCCGTGTCTATTGTTGGTTCATAAGCCATGTGGGCAATAATTCCTACACCCATACCCAATTTAACGTAGGTTTTAATGACATCGGCATCGGTGGCAGTAAACACCACTTTCGGAGTTAAACCACGTGCTTGAAAGGCTTCATCTAAACGTGAACGGCCTGTAAAACCAAACACATACGTGACTAACGGATAATCCGCAATCGCTTCTAAGGTGAGTTTAGATACTCGGGTTAAAGGATGATTTTTTGGCACAACTACTGAACGATTCCAACGATAGCAAGGCAATAAAATCAAATTACCAAAATGTTCCATCGCTTCGGTGGCAATAGCAAAATCAACAGTACCATTGGAGGCCATTTGCGCAATTTGCTGCGGTGTGCCTTGCTGTAAGTGTAAGCTGACATCGGGATAATGTTTACGAAACGCATCAATGACAGGCGGCAGACGATATCGTGCTTGCGTATGGGTGGTGGCAATGGCTAATTTTCCGCTTTTTGGATTGCTATACTCCTCTCCGACTTGGCGAATATTTTCGGCTTGGCGCAACATTTCTCGGGCAATATTGAGTATTTCCTGCCCTGCTGGGGTAATTTGGGTGAGATGTTTGCCGTTACGGGTAAATACTTCTACGCCTAATTCGTCTTCTAACAAACGAATTTGTTTACTCACACCAGGTTGAGAGGTATAAAGGTTTTGAGCTGCTGCCGAAACATTCAGGTTATTACTGGCGACTTCGCAGATATAGCGCAATTGTTGTAACTTCATCATCATCCCCTTTATATTCTTTTCAGTTATAATCATATAGCAAAATAATAGAATATACATCTAAAGAATCCGCTACATTACGCCCTTATTTTCGCTGGCGATGGCTTTAACATGTTTACGGATATTCATTTTATTTTAGCTGGCGCATTGGTCGGCTTTTGTGTGGGCGTAACAGGTGTGGGCGGTGGCTCGCTCATGACGCCTATTTTAATTAGCTTTTTGAAGATTGAACCGCATATTGCCATTGGTACGGATTTACTTTTTGCCTCTATTTCTAAATTTTGCGGCTCGTTAGTACACGCTAAAAAGCTCAATATTGTTTGGCCAATTGTTTTTTGGATGTCGGTGGGCAGTATTCCTGCTTCACTCGGGACATCATGGGCATTAGACCATTTTATGGGCGGAGCCAAAGAGTATAAAAAATTATTGACCATTATTTTAGGTGGCATGTTAATTCTGACGGGGGTTTCTATTGTTTTTAGAAGCAAAATCGAAGCCTTTTTTAATAAACATCAGCATGATGTTGCAGGCATGGCACTGACTGCCGACGAACACAGCCAAGTGATTATTAAGCACAAAGCGTGGATTATTATCATGGGCGTGGTGTTGGGTGTGTTTGTTACTTTGTCATCCGTTGGTGCTGGTGCGTTTGGAATTATGGCGTTGGTGTTATTATTTCCTCGATTACCGATGATTCGCATTATTGGTTCTGATGTCGCTCATGCGGTGTTGTTGACTTTAGTTGCTGGTTTAAGCCATATGAAAGCGGGTAATGTGGATACTCATTTGTTGTTGATGTTATTAATTGGTTCTATTCCGACGATTATTTTAGGTACATTGCTGAGTTCACGTTTGCCTGAGCGGGCGATTCGTCGGGTTTTAGGGGTGACGTTGATGCTGTTGGGAACTAACTTTATTGTTAATCCTGTGAAAGCGAAGCCGCCAGTCGTTACGCCACCTGCGTCTGCGGTGATTGTGCCGACGAAAAATGGTTGATTGGCTTACCCTTCGACTCCGCTCAGGGAGCAAACCACGTTCCCTGAGCGGAGTCGAAAGGCAAAACCTCAATAACTCCTACTCTTACTCGGCAATAACACCACTGTCGAGTTGGTTAATACCTTACGCGCATGATTAAGGCCTATCTTGACCAGTGCATCAAAAAACGACCATGCTAATAAATCAAAATGGCCGACATCGGGGCTAAATAACAAATCGGCTTCGGCGCGTGCTAGGCTGTTTTTGGATGAACTTGCTAATAATGAACTTTGAATAAATCCTGATAGTAAAGTTGGCACACGATAACGGCGTTGGCCTGTGTTAAAAAACTTATCCAAGACAAAATTTAGTGTACTAGGCATCTGCTCAAAAGTAGGTTTGCTATTGGGTAAATACGAAAAATCAACAGCGATGATTTTATTCACCCCATAACCACCCATCACATCCACAGGTAAGGCATTCATAAACGCCCCATCAACGTGTAAACCATCGCCTAAACGCACCATCGGAAAAATACCCGGTAAGGCTGCCGATGCGCCTACCGCTCGCCACAAAGAGCCGCGTTGATGAATGATTTCGCCATTGGTGGTGACATCGCTGGTGATACAAAAAAAGTTTATCCATAAATCTTCAATATCCATTTCGGCAGGAAAAACCGACTGTAATAAACGATTCAGTTGTTTGCCCTGAAAAATAGACAAAATAGGAAACAGGCTTAAATCCAGTAACGAGGTGGGATTTTGTCGGAATGAATAACGCACTTTTTCGGCAAACTCAGTCACAGAATAATCCAACGCGACGCCTGCCGCCATAATTGCGCCAATGCTCGTACCGCCAACTCGGTCAATGGGAATATTGGCTTCTGCTAAAGCCTGAACCACACCGACTGCCGCTAAACCACGCGCACCACCACTACCCAACACCAAACCAATGGCATTGCCCGTTAAGATGCGAACTAAGCGCGCCATGTGCCGCGCTTCGTTTTGGCGAACATGAATCACTTCGTGTACCCAATGACGCGAGTTTAACCATGCGGCGGTGCCTGAGGGCATTTTTGTGGTGACAGGATGCCAAAGCATTAACATGGCATCGGTATAGAATTTATTAGCAGCACCATTCATTAGTGCGCGTTCAAAAGGAGGCGGTAAGCTGCTATCTGCTGCATCTGCCAGCAATAACACGCGGTCGGCTTGGCGCAAACAGCGTTGTGTCCATTCGTCATCACACGGATTAGCCATATAAATGACATAGTCGTATTGTTCTTCTTGAATGTCTAACCATGCACTTAAACGTCGATAACAAACAGGATTTTGTTTATCAACAAAGGCAATATCCGTTTGTTGTAAGGCCACTTCCAGTAACATCGGGTCTAAGACCAAGATTTTGCCACAATGCGCCATTGCTGCGACTAACTCGGCACGAAACCGCACCATGTCTATCTCTGGCGATAACGGCAATATCGTAATATTGGTGACAACGGGCAAGGCGCGCTGGCGACTATGACTGACACTGGCGCGTTTAATCACCAATTTTGCTGTTTGTAATAACAATTTGGGATACTGCATAAACCAAATATGTAAATGCGCTGTTGCAATGCGCACGACAACACTATCACGCGTTGCCAAGATGGTTGCGCCTCGAACATCATCCGACAACACTGCCACTTCACCCACTGTTTCGCCCGGTTTAATGTCGCCTAGAACCT
>JBKJUH010000342.1:0-3460 GCA_046590075.1 Agitococcus sp. | reverse complement strand
ATTATAAGACTGACCTAAATAAAGGCGGTACAGCAGATACTAAAGACACGCGTATTCTTGTGGGTTTGATGTGGGAAAATACCGCGCAAACCACAGGTAAAATTCGCTTAGGTCAAGGTAAGCGCGAAGTGGATTTTGGTGCGGATGTTAATAAGTTCACGTATGGTGCAAATATTACATGGAAGCCAGTTCCGTTAGATACCATTAATTTTACGGCCGGAGCGCTCGCTACTGATGCTACTGCGCCATATACATCGGTTGAAAATAACAGTTATGGTGTGTCTTGGACGCATGATTGGCTAGACCGTTTTAATACCTCGGTTTCCTTAGGCTCTGCAAAAGATGACTACAAGGGTAATCCTCTTCCTGCGGATAATCGTAGTGATGACAGTAAAACCTATGGCGTAGCAGCTAATTATCAAATGCGCCGTTGGTTGATTCTGAATGCGGGTATCAATATGACCGATCGTAGTTCAAGTAAAGCAAACTTCGCTAATAAACGTAATGTCATGAGTGTTGGCGCTCAAATTAGCTTGTAATAGGATTTGAGCGTAGAACTTATGCAAAACCCACTTCGATTGTTGGTGTTGCTTTTAATTCTTGTGTGGGCTCCCGCCCACGCAGGTTTTTTTGAGCAGTTATTTGGTGAACCTTCTCCTAAGTCTCGTCCAAACCCTCCATCTAATGTCTTCATTACACCAGATACGGTTGATGATAGCTATGCCACGCCTTTGTTATTAAATAACGTCTCTGACTACCGCTTAGGTGCGGGTGATAAGTTGGGTATTACTGTTTTTAATGAAAAAGAACTGAGCATGGAAGTGCGCTTAAGTGATGCGGGTAGCTTTCTCTATCCTTTTTTGGGTGAAATTATTGCCAAAAATAAAACGATTGGCGATGTTCAGGCTATGCTTACAGCGCAGTTAAAAGATGGTTTTTTGGTTGATCCCAAGGTTTATATTAATGTTTTGGAGTATCGCCCGTTTTTTGTTAATGGTGAGGTCAACAAATCAGGCGGATTTCCCTTTCAACCAGGCTTAACTATTCGTAAGGCTATTTCTTTGGCGGGAGGATTGACTCCTCGCGCATCGCTAACAAAAATTTATGTCATTCACGAAAGTGACCCTTCGGGTGTTCCGCGTTTAACGACGTTAAATGCAAGGCTCTTGCCAGGTGATATTGTCACTGTTGATCAAAGCTTCTTCTAGTTTTAGGTAAATTAAGATGGATAGATTCGATAATAGCCTGCCAACACAGCAGGAGGATGCCATTGATTTGCGTCATTATTGGCATGTGCTTTCGCGTTTTAAGTGGGGCATTATCGGACTGGCAATAGCGGTGACGTTGGCGGCAGTTTTTTTTGTTTCCGCCATGCGCCCTGTTTATACGGCATCCACAACATTATTGATTGAGCAAAAGCAAGGTAAAACTCTAACATCGCTTGATGATGTCTATGGTACTGATGCAACAGGTAAAGAGTATTTATTAACACAATTTGAAATTTTAAAATCTCGTGAGTTGGCTGCACGAGTCGTGCGAGAGTTGAATCTTGCTGAGCATCCAGACTACCTTAAAAAAGTTGTTGTGGATGAAAAGTCGTGGTGGCAGCAAATAGATTGGAAGCAATATTTGCCTGCTGGCCATGAACAAAATCCTTTGCCGACGGAAGAAGAAGAGTTCACCAAGTTAGTGAATGGTTTTATGACACATGTGACTATTGAGCCAGTGCGTCAAACGCAGTTAGTGAAAATTAACTTTGAGTCGTATGATCGCAAACTAACAGCTGCAGTCGCTAATGCAATGGCAAAAGCGTACATCAATAGCCAAATGGAAGCGCGTGTTGCTCTAACGCAAAATGCTGCAGATTGGTTAACTTCACGGTTAGGTACGCTGAAAACCAACGTAGAGCTGTCGGAAAAAAAGCTGCAGGATTATCGTGAGACGAATAATTTAGTGGGTGGTGATAAGTCGGGTGTCTCTAGCTTAAGTGCAGAGCAGTTAACAACAATTAATCAGCGTGTTGTTGAAGGGCAGTTTAAGATTGCTGAAATTAGTCGGCGTTACGGTGCGAAACATCCTTCCTATATACAAGCAGAAATGGAACTCAGTGAGGCGCAAAGGTCACTGGCAATGGCTAAAGAGTCTTCCATTGAATTGTCTAGAAAAGAGTTTCGTTTTAAAGAGCTAGAGCGCGAAGTTCAAACGAATCGTAATTTATATGACACCTTTTTTACGCGTATCAAACAGGCGAATGACAGCCTTGAGTTGGATACAGCCAATGCGCGTATCATTGACCCAGCTGTAGTGCCGAGTGTGCCATTTAAGCCGCGCAAAGGCTTGCTAATAATGCTGGCTTTGGTGTTGAGTATTATGTTCGGTGCTGTTTTAGCATTTCTGCTGGATTATTTGGATTCGACATTTAAAGGTGCCGAAGATATTGAGGATAAACTTGGCTTATCTATGCTGGGGATGATTCCTTTAATTAAGAAAAAGAAAAAAGACGACTCACCGATTTATTTTTTAGACAGCAATCAAAATGGTTATGCTGAGGCGATGCGGACAGTACGTACCAGTGTGGTTTTGTCAGGTATTGATAAACCGCATAAAATCATTATGTTGACATCGAGTGTGCCCAGTGAGGGTAAAAGTACATCGGCTATTAATTTGGCTGTTGCTTTAGGGCAAATGGAAAAAGTGTTGTTGATTGATGGTGATATGCGTAAACCAACGATTGCTAAAGTATTAAATTTACCTCCGAATAGTCCTGGTTTGTCGAATGTTGTTGCGGCAACGTCAACTTTAGAAGACTGTATTTTGCACATGGAAGATGCCAATATAGATGTATTAACCGCGGGGCTTATTCCTCCCAATCCTCTAGAGTTGTTGTCTTCACAAAAATTTGCTGAGCTCATTAGAAGTCTATCTGAAAAGTATGATCGAATTATTATTGACTCTCCGCCGACGTTATTAGTCAGTGACTCATTAATTATGTCGAAAGTAGCTCAAGCTGTACTGTATGTTATACGTTCGGATACCACGGCCTATAATACGGCACGTACAGGTGTTAACCGTCTAATGGCCGTTAAAGCACCCATCATTGGTGTGATTTTGAATAAAGTTAACATGAAAAAAGCAGCTCGTTATTATGGTACTTATTCGGGATATTATGCTTATGGTGACTATGTTTACGGGCATGCTAAGGCTAAAAAAGGCGATTAGCAGTAATTGATGTTTGGTTTAAGTAGAAGCTCCGTATAGGGGCTTTTATTTTATGGGCATGGGGTACGGTGTATAAGAACTAGCGCTAACGTTTACTGTTTGTGGTGGTGATGAGCTTGTCGAAGTATCGAACAATTGGAGCAAAACACTTTGATCGGCTCAGTGCCAACGGTAAAGACAAAGAAATTAGATGCTTATAAAATAACAGCAATAAAAAAGGAGAGCCTAAGCTCTCCTTTTT
>JBKJUH010000264.1:0-3280 GCA_046590075.1 Agitococcus sp. | reverse complement strand
CCTGTCGATGACGCATTCGATCTAAAAAAATGCTTTGAAACACGTTTAGCACTGATTGAACAATTAGTAAATATGATCTGCCCAGACGTGTTGATTACAGAACATTTTCCGTTCGGGCTTTTATTTGAAACCGAGGTGATTAACCTAATCAAACATATCAAGAGTGATAATCCAAACTCTAAAATTGTTAGTAGCGTTAGAGATGTGATTGAGTCAGAAAATGGTGGTGAAAAAGATGTTTATATTTGTGCTCTGCTTAACAAATGGTACGACGTAATCCTAGTACACAGCGATGAAAAGATTGTGCCATTCAAAGCAAGTTTCCCTCTGGCTGATCTAATTAAGGTGCCGTTGTACCATACTGGGTATGTTGTACAAGATATTTCACCATCTAAGTTAAAAAATGATCCTCCAATTCTCTTAGTATCTATTGGAGGTGGACGTATGGGAAATGAGCTACTTTATGCAATTATTGATGCTCATAAATTGATAGCATATCAATGGCAGCACAAACTTGTTTTATTTATTGGAGCGTTTCAACGAGATGATCAGATGCTTCAATCAGTTGTTAATAAAAATGATATGACCAACATAGCACTTCACTCTTTTGATAAAAATGCATACCTCCAAAATCTTGCCAATGCCTCGGCAGTAGTTTGCATGGGTGGGTACAATTCTGTCTTAGAGGCTGTGTCAACAGGAGTTCCTGTGTTAATTTATAATCGAAAATTTCTTGGAAACAACAAAGAGCAAGAGCTTCGCTCTACCCTCTTTCAGAAGTTTGGTTTAGTAAAGTCTTTTGGAGAGGAAGACCTTGCTCAAGAGAAATTAACCACTAAAGTAATTGATATTATAAAAAATCCGACATCCGAGCATAGACACATTCAACTTAATGGAGCGGAAGTTACATGCAAAATACTACAAAAATTAATAAATAGCGCATAATTCTAAATTTACATTTTATGAGTATATTAAATTGAAATCTAAAAATAATATACCACCAGAGATATCGATATTACTCTATCATCAAATTGGAGAGACTGTATACAGCCATAGCAATTTAGACTGTTTCTGTCTTCTTGAACGATTTTACGAGCAAATGAGATACTTAAAAAATAATAATTATCGTGTTGTAGGTTTGAATGAAGCACTTACTTCTCTAGACGGTCATAACACTTTAGATGAACCAGCAGTAGTACTTACGTTCGATGACGGCGATATTAGTTTTTTAGAGTTCGCACTTCCTATTTTACAGGATTTTAAATTTCCCTCAGTGGTATTTGCTGTTTCAGGACTACTTGGCCAACAAACGCAATGGGTCAAAGAGCCCAAAAATAGGATGCCAATAATGTCAGTTGCGCAATTACAATCGCTTGCTAAGTCCTTCGTAGAAATAGGCTCACACTCGGTCACACATCCCAGATTAAATCAACTAAGCGAAAAAGAAATCTGGCAAGAACTGCATGATAGTAAATCGTATTTAGAGGATATTATCGGTGATGAAGTTGGTGCGTTTGCATATCCTCATGGAAGCTACAATGAAACGGTCTTACATACTGTTAGGGATGTAGGCTATCAATGCGCCGTAACATGTAAATCAGATCAGGCACATAATGCCCCTTGTATTTTTGAGATACCTAGAAAATATATTACATATCAAGATAACACGGAGACTTTCTCAAAGAAAATTAAATTTTAATCTGTTTAAATACTCTGCATTAAAAGTTTTTCAAATTTTTAGAATGATGTTATTAATCACATCAATAAAGTACTCCATTTTTCTATAGTCAAGTAGCTTGTGCGCTTTAGCCGCTTTATGTACAGCTATAACGATCATATAAATATAAATTTTCTCAATATTTATATTACCATTATACTCAGCAAGAACATATTTAAACTGGCACTCATTGACGTAAACAGCAAAATATGCCAAATCGTATTCAGCAGGCCCAACAAAAGAGTTTCCTGGATCAATTACTCCAACAACTTTTTGATTCCTTATAAAAATATGATCTGGCCCTAGATCACCGTGATTTAATACATTCCTAAAAACATGATTAGCAACCAAATTCTCTATTAATATTAAATTTTCTTTATGCTTAGTATTTATTAAATTTTTTCTAATTAAGTATTTTATTGAGTATATATAGTTGTGACTTTCAAATAAAAATAAATGCCAATTATAAAAGCTATCTACACTAGGGCTTTCATTAAAACCTCCATATCCATAATTAAATTTATCTATTTTAACCTTGTGTATTTTACTAAAAATATCACCAATTTCACTATATACACTTTTTTCATATTCTTGTAAAATATTTTTTGATGCTAATGACTCACCTTTAATACTAGATATTATTAAACATGGAAGGTTTATACCTTTTAATTTTTCAGTATAGAATATTAAATTTGGAATGGGTACTCCGTTTTTACATATTTCATTGTACACCCAGATTTCAGATGGATAGCTATTTCTTTTTTTTGTTATTTTTATGACAACATCCGTATTGTCAGCTAATTTTGAAAAATATGCGATACTATAATTTCCTCTATCTTTCACAGCTTCCAGATTCTGAATTTTTTCACATAGCGCGTCATTAATCGCTAATTTTAAGACATCAGCATAATTTTTGTATTCATTACCCATAATAACCTCTTGTGCTAAACATAATTTCAGTACTAAGTAAGAGATCTAGATTCTAAACGATGTTAGCCATCTACCATTGTTTTCAAACCTATTTGAGTTTTGATTGGTTAGACACACACAGAAACTTTTCTCTTTATTTGCATTATCAATGATTTTCCATTCAACGCCACAGTCTGGATTTGTACATTTTGCTTGAAACTTATAATTATCCCAAGGTGTGAAAACTGCAGAATATTGACATACAGGACAATGGCTTAACTCTGTGATTAACTTATGCTGTAAAGTAATCTTCTCTAAAGTTTCCTCCGCACGCTTGCTCTTTGAGAATATATTAATTTTAGAGTACTCTACATCGCTTAAAGGTTTAATTAGTTGTGCTTGATGTGAGTTTATGACTTTAAAGGATGGATTGTATTTTATAAAAGATACTAAGTCAGTTGGCATTTTCTCAATAGGTACGGCATAGTAATTTAATATATTTTTCCATAACCAATAATTTAGTATAGAAATCATTCTTTCGATGCCATAAAAATCTAAAGGGCTTAATACTAGAGGAGATACGCAGTTTTTGTCAAAAACATCAATCGGGTTATTGATTACGCTATCACCCGCTATATAACATGGTATTATAAG
>JBKJUH010000073.1:0-6667 GCA_046590075.1 Agitococcus sp. | reverse complement strand
GCATGATGCCCGTGCAATGGCACGAGGTGGCGTAGGTTTAACCATGGGTGAATATAATCAATCACTGACAAACCCTGCGTTACTGGGTAGTTTTGATAAAGACGATGACTTTAGTTTTGCCCTCAATGTCGGCATTTTTGCGTCCGACAAAGATGGCATGATACAAAAGACCGATGATGTGCAAACGGCTATTAATGATTTAGAGGCGGGTCGTGGTAGTGCCAACGCCGTTAACCAAGCGATGAAAGAGCTAGACAAAAAACTGTCGTTGGTTGATGTCGGTGCTGCGGTATTAATTGCCATTCCTAACAAACGTATTCCACTTGCCTTTATGACCAAAAGCAATCTCTCGTTTGGCACGGTATTTAATTATAACGCCAGTGACTTCGTGCAATTAAATACCTGTTTGGCTGGCCTATCTTGTAACTTAAACAACCTGCAATCTACGGTTAATGCCTCGGCAATTGATATTACCGAAGCAGGCTTAATGTTTGGCAAACCGTTTGAAAATGGTCTTGAAGTTGGCCTAACCTTAAAAGGGCAACAAATAGACTTAATTACTTATTCGGCTAAAATTTCTCAGTTTGATACGGCTGATATTGAAAACAGTAATGATATAAAAACCCACAACAACGCCAACATAGACCTTGGAGCCATTATGCGCTTTGGGGCAGAAAAACGCTTTAGTGTTGCCGCCACCGTCGAAAACCTCGTCGGTAAAACCTTGGAAGGGCCAAAAAATCTTGTCACAGGCATCACCAGCGAATATGACCTCGCACCTGTTGCCGTTGCTGGGGTTGGTTATAGCAACAACGTCTTTAAAATTGAAGCCAATACCGATTTAACGCCACGCGAAGGCTTCGATAAATTGCTCGAAACACAATTTACGCGGGTGGGTGTGGAATTATCGGCAGGTCGGCACTTCCATTTACGCGCTGGTTATCGCACAGATAGCAAAAATAATGTTTCTGATGTCGTGACGGCGGGTATTGGCATTACCCCCTTTGACCGCTTCAACATTGACCTTGCTGGCATGAAAGGTGAAGGTGACACGTATGGTGTCGGCTTACAAATCGGCTTCAAAATCTAAATAACTGACCACCTTGAGCCAATGTTGCTTGTCGGCTTGGCTCAATATTAACGTACTGGCAACGCCGTTCTATCAATCACTTTTCGCAACACAAAACTACTATGCACACCCGTGACACCTGTAATACGGGTAATACGATTAAGCAATAACTCCTGATAGGCATCCATGTCTTTCACCCCCACTT
Source organism: Agitococcus sp. (assembly GCA_046590075.1). Taxonomy (GTDB): domain Bacteria; phylum Pseudomonadota; class Gammaproteobacteria; order Pseudomonadales; family Moraxellaceae; genus Agitococcus. The sequence goes on along the minus strand of JBKJUH010000073.1, from coordinate 5,393 downwards.
TTAGCTGATAGTGGCAATAAGCGATAACAGCGTAAGCCCTATAAATGGTTCACACGTTCAAGCCAGTGTTTTTATTGAAGTCAGTCTACACGGCACGACTAACGCCTGTTATGGGGTGGGGATTGATAGCAATATTATTACTGCGTCTATTAAGGCGTTGGTAAGTGGAGTTAATCGTTTGGGGATTGGGGAGCGTGGGTAGGACTTCGAGACAATTTATCAAGATATAGATACTAAGGTACAATATAGGCTTCCTGCAAATGATGCTGAGGAGTAGGTAATGAAAGGTTATGCGTTTGGCTTATTGTTCGTAGTAATATCATGTTACACAGCGAGCTATAACTGCCAACATTAGGCGTAGACTAAAGGCTTTACATGAGTGCTGTAATCCACTTTAGAGGCTAAAACCACTTATTCATAATGAGTCCACATCCTTAAAATTTTTTCGTACTTAATGTCAATTTTTTGCTAAAAACATCGCCATAAATTCTCGTAAAATGCTTGTGGGTTGAGAAGCCCTCAACTCACACAATCAAACTCACATATTCCTTCGATACTGCCCACCCACTTTAAACAACGCCTCAGTAATTTGCCCCAACGAACAATAACGTACGGTCGTCATTAACTCGGCAAAAATATTGCCGTTGTTAATACACACTTCCTGCAAACGAGCCAACGCCGTTGCCGCGTGGTCGGCGTGTTGATGCTGAAAGCCGCGTAAACGCTGTAACTGCGATTGTTTTTCTTCATCGGTGGAACGCGCCAATTCTAGCGTTTCCATCACCGTTTCCCCTTTAGGATTACGGAAAGTATTGACGCCAATAATCGGGTATTCGCCACTGTGTTTTAAGTGTTCGTAATACATCGACTCTTCTTGAATTTTGCCACGTTGATAGCCCGTTTCCATCGCCCCCAACACACCACCACGTTCGCTAATGGCTTCAAATTCTTTTAATACTGCTTCTTCCACCAAATCGGTCAATTCATCAATAATAAAACTGCCTTGATTGGGGTTTTCGTTTTTCGCCAAGCCCCATTCACGGTTGATAATTAACTGAATCGCCATTGCTCGGCGCACGCTGTCTTCGGTTGGGGTGGTAATCGCTTCGTCAAAGGCGTTGGTGTGTAGGCTGTTGCAGTTATCGTAAATGGCAATTAACGCCTGTAAGGTGGTACGAATATCATTAAAATCAATCTCTTGGGCATGAAGACTACGACCACTGGTTTGAATATGATATTTTAATTTTTGACTACGTTCATTGGCGGCGTATTTTTCGCGCATGGTAATAGCCCAAATACGACGCGCCACACGCCCTAACACGGTATATTCTGGATCCATGCCATTGCTAAAAAAGAACGATAAATTCGGCGCAAAATCATCAATGCTCATGCCACGCGCTAAATAGGCTTCAACAAAGGTAAAACCATTGGCGAGCGTGAAGGCCAATTGTGAAATCGGATTCGCGCCCGCTTCGGCAATGTGATAACCCGAAATTGACACCGAATAAAAATTACGCACGCGATTTTCGACAAAATATTGCTGAATATCACCCATCACTTTTAGGCTAAATTCCGTGGAGAAAATGCAGGTATTTTGGCCTTGATCTTCTTTGAGAATGTCCGCTTGCACCGTACCGCGCACGTTTTCTAGCGTCCATACTTTGATGTTGGCCAGTTCATCGGCATTCGGTTGACGTTGTTCTTTTTCGGCAAATTTAGCGATATTTTGCTCGATGGCGGTATTTAAAAACATCGCCAAAATCGTCGGTGCAGGGCCATTGATGGTCATGGATACCGAGGTCATCGGGTTGGTTAAATCAAAGCCGCTATACAATACTTTCATGTCTTCAAGCGTAGCAATCGACACGCCAGCATTACCGACTTTGCCATAAATATCAGGCCGTTCGTGTGGGTCATTACCGTATAAAGTCACCGAATCGAACGCCGTTGATAGCCGTTTGGCGGGCATGCCCTCAGAAACACGCTTAAAACGGGCATTGGTTCTAAAGGCATCGCCCTCACCTGCAAACATGCGTGTCGGGTCTTCGCCTTCACGTTTAAAAGGGAAGACACCTGCGGTAAAGGGGAACTCACCCGCAATGTTTTCGCGCAATTGCCACGCTAAAATATCGCCTTCATCACTAAAACGCGGCAAAGATACTTTCGGGATTTTTGTGCCTGACAGACTGGTATAAGTCAGTTGGGTGCGTAATTCTTTATCGCGGATTTTGACGATTAACTCATCTTGTGCGTAACGCTGTTTTAACTCAGGCCAACGGTTTAATAGTTGTTTAGATTCGAGGGTAAGTTGTGCGTCTTTTTGGGTAATCAGTTGGGTAATGGCTGCAACTTCCCCCTCACCCCAGCCCTCTCCCCGTTGGGGCGAGGGAGTAATACTGAGCATACGTTGCGTTGCTTGTAATTGTTGACGTTCACGCGCTAATTGCGCTTGCTCGCTGACCCACACATGATAAGCACGCACGCCTTCGGCAATCTCGGCCAAATAACGGGTGCGCGTCGCAGGGACAATGGTATTTTGTTGGCTAGAAGCGCGCACTGTCACTACAGGTAATTGACTGCTGCTGGGTGCTTTCCAACCTTTGGCTAATAAATCGCTTTTCAGTTGTTGATACAGTGCGGTGACGCCATCATCATTAAAACGGGCGGCAATTGTGCCAAAAACAGGCATGGTGTCGGGCATTTGCATAAAGGCTTCGCGGTTACGTTGCACTTGTTTGCACACGTCACGTTGGGCATCTTTTGCGCCTTTGCGGTCGAATTTGTTTATGGCGACTATATCGGCAAAATCGAGCATATCAATTTTTTCGAGTTGCGAAGCTGCGCCAAATTCGGGAGTCATCACATATAATGACAAATCAACAAACGCCACAATCGCGGCATCACCCTGCCCGATACCTGAGGTTTCGACGATAATTAAATCAAAACCCGCCACTTTACAGGCGGCAATGACATCAGGTAAGGCTTGAGAAATCTCTCCCCCTGCGCTGCGTGTGGCGAGCGAGCGCATATAAATATTGGGATGATGAATAGCATTCATGCGAATTCTATCGCCCAGCAATGCACCGCCCGATTTACGGCGCGATGGGTCGATAGAGATAATGGCGATGTTGACTTGGTCATTAAAATCTAAACGAAAACGACGTAATACTTCGTCAGTTAAACTGGATTTTCCTGCGCCACCTGTGCCTGTAATGCCAATCACTGGCGTTGTTTTAGGGATGGCCGCCGTTAATAATAGCTCTTTATAGGGCAACACGCCTGCTTCTAAAGCGGAAATAATGCGCGCTAAAGTCCGATGCCGCAGGGTAATATCGCTTGATGATAAGTCGCTAAAATCAGCAGGAAATTGCTGTGCTAGATTTTGGTCTGCACCTTCGGCACATTGGTTAATCATGCCTTGTAAGCCGATACTTGCACCATCTCCGGGGGAGAAAATCCGCGCTACACCATAGGCTTGTAAGGCTTTAATCTCACTAGGCACAATCACCCCACCGCCACCGCCAAATACTTTAACGTGACCCAAACCACGCTCGTTGAGCAGATCAATCATGTAGGCAAAAAATTCGTTATGACCGCCTTGATAGGAGCTAATGGCAATGCCGTGTGCATCTTCTTGCAAGGCACAAGTGACAATTTCATCCACCGAGCGATTATGGCCTAAATGAATCACTTCACAGCCCGTTGCCTGCAACATCCGCCGCATAATGTTAATGGCGGCATCGTGACCATCAAACAAACTGGCGGCGGTAACAAAACGCACTTTGTTTTTAGGTTGATAGACGTTGGGCTTGTGGTAAGTGCTCATCGCGTGCTTCTCGATTACTAGCGTTATATTCAGCATAGTCGGCTAAACGTAAATGTTTAGCCGTTAAATAGTTGCGCGAGAATAAAGCAAGCACTTGCTTGGTGGCAATGTGTTTTTGGGACATTTGTTGGAAGAAAAAAACCATCATAGCTGTTTAGATGGATTTGTAAAACGCTGTTGCAATATACGGCAAATTGCCGTAACGTTAAATGGAGAGGATTATATTATGCCATCGACTGCACGTCTTGAAGCACGAATTAGTACCAACTTGCATTCACAGCTCAAACGTGCTGCTGAGCTTGAAGGGCGTACCATGACTGATTTTGTCATTAGTGCCGTACAAGTAGCGGCTCAACGCACCATTGAACAGGCCGAAGTGATTCATTTATCTTTAGCAGACCAAGAAATTTTTGCTAAAGCCTTATTATCACCCCCTCAAGCCACACCCGCTTTAGAACGTGCTTTCGCTCGTCGCCACAAATTGCTGAGAGCCGAATGAGCGAACCCTTTTTTCGCTTGCTAGCTCTTGATGCCACGCCTGATCGCAGCGTATTTAATAGCCCTTCTGAACCCTTAAATCGTTACTTTCGGGAACAAGTCTCACAAGATGTGCGTCGCCGTGTGGCGGCTTGTTTTGTTGCGTTGAACCCTGAAAATCGTATTGCAGGCTACTATACGTTAGCCTCTGCCAGTTTGCGCTTAACGGACTTACCTAGCCATCTAGCCAAAAAGCTTCCACGTTATCCGTCTGTGCCTGCTGTACGCATGGGACGTTTGGCGGTTGACGAAGCATTCAAAGGGCAAAGTTTAGGCTGTGCATTATTGGCTGATGCGCTGACACGCACAATACGTTCAGAAATTGCGGCTTACGCGCTGATTGTGGATGCTAAAGATGAACTCTCGGCAGCATTTTATCAGCATCATGGTTTTATTGCCCTGTCTGAATCACCATTGACGTTATTTTTGCCGTTGGCAACGGTGAGGGCATTAGGAGAAGTGGATAAAAATCTTCTGTAGCTCGTATAATAATACGGGACTTAGGACTGATTTAAGGCAAAAGACAGTGGGTTTGGCGAGTATTTATCTCGTATTGTATACGGGCTACGGCACTGATAAAAAGTGCAGTTATTGGTGTTATGAACCCATATGCCTGCTTTACCAACATAATAAGTATGATAATCCTCGACCTCAATATTATAGACATAGGCTCTATAGGCATTCTGATGAAGCTCATCGTCTACTCGTGTTGTATACTCCAATGCCTGATCATAAAACTGCGTTTCGATGTGATTATCATCACTTGGTAGAAAGTATATATCTTCATCAGGATGCCAAGCCTTATCATTTGATATGGATCTAAATCCAGACCCTCCCCCGCCAATTAATATGGGTTTATTGCTTCTAAAATCGATCATCATGGAAAAACCATCATGGTCTTTCCACTCCAAACTATTGGCAGAAACCGCAATATCAGGGACAGTGGTTGTTCTTAACAAACACATCCAATCTCTCAAATTGATGGGCTTTTCATTTAGATCCATTAATTCATCATACTCTCCTGTATAAT
>JBKJUH010000050.1:0-2852 GCA_046590075.1 Agitococcus sp. | reverse complement strand
TGAGAAAGCATGGTTTCGGCAAATGGCTAAAGTGTCTAATGCTTTACAGTCTCCTGCTTATACGGCTCATGCAGGCAAGCGAGCCAAAGCAACGGTCTCGGACGTATTGTACGATGTCTTAGACATTGAGCAACTGTTTGGTTTACCTGTCGGTATTGAGGGTCACTACCCAACGGCTAATGATACGTGGCTCATTAGTACATGGCAGGAGTATCGTTTATTACTGGAATCAGGTGTGCATTATGCGCTGGATTTATCGCATCTCAACATCTTGGCGATGCAGACGCGCTATATCGAATGGCATTTGGTGCATGAGTTATTAGCCAGTCCAAAGTGCTTAGAAATCCATGTCAGTGATAACTACGGTTTGGCTGATCAACATCTACCGCTACAGTTTGAGCATTTGCCGTGGTGGTGGCCGTTACTGCCTGATGCTCATCCTAATGCAGTGATCTTTTCCGAAGGTCGGCAATTGGTTTGATGATGCAGCTTAATAAGAGCTTTAAGCTGCATATCTAACGTTAACACTTCCCTATTTTTCACTTTCCTTTGTACCCCATCGCCTAACTGAGTTTATCGCTCAGTTGGGTTTTTTTATGTCTGGAGTTTTATCATGAGTCAACATACTGCTGCGGTTAAACCGCATCGTACCGCTTTACGCTTAGCATCCACCAAAGACTTGAGCCGTCAGGATTGGCTAAACGTCCGCAAACAAGGCATTGGTAGCAGTGATGCTGCCGCTGCTGTGGGGTTAAACCCTTATCAATCACAGTTGGAATTATGGCTAATTAAAACGGGTCGTGATGCGGGTTTGCCTAAAGTCGATCCCAATGACGATAGTTCGCCGATGTATTGGGGCAATATCTTAGAACCGATTGTCGCGGCTCATTACACTAAACGTACCAATCGACGGGTTCGTCGTATTAATGCGGTTCTACAACATCCTGATGCGGATAAGTCTTGGATGTTGGCGAACTTGGATTATGCCGTCGTTGGCTCGGATGAAGTACAGATTTTAGAGTGTAAAACGGCTGGCGAATTTGGTGCGCGGTTATGGCGTGACGGTGTACCCGAATATGTGCAGTGTCAGGTGCAACATCAATTGGCGGTGACTGGTAAACAAGCTGCCGATGTGTGTGTGCTGATGTGTGGTCAAGAAGTACAGATTCATCGTATTGAACGGGATGATGCGCTGATTGCTCGCTTGATTGAGTTAGAGCGTACGTTTTGGCATTACGTGTTAACCGATAGACGACCCCCTGCGGATGGTTCTGATTCGGCAAGTTTAGCGTTGAAATGCCTGTATCCCAAAGACTCAGGCAATACGCTGGACTTGTCGGAAGATACGGCGATGACGGCTGTGTTTACTGAAATCGTTAAAGTCCGTGCTGATATTGCTGCCGCTGAAAAAGTGGAAGAAGTATTGAAACAACGGATTCAACAACGCATGGGGGATTTGAGCCGTGTTCAGTTTGAGGGTGGTAGTGTGTCGTGGAAACGCAGTAAGGACACGGTCGGTCTTGATGTACCGACCCTGTTGAAAGAACAGCCTGAGTTATTGGATCGTTATCCCCTCACCCGCTTTGGTAGTCGTCGCTTTTTGATATCTACTACTTAGCATTCACTTCTTACTCAACAATCAATTACTCCGAATTAGGAGTGTATAAGCCTGCTCTTAGCTAACGCTGAGAGTGGGCTTTTTTCTGGGAGAACATCATGATTAAAGGTTTAGCCATTACGCCGCCGATTTTGGGGCGTATCAGTATTGGCAAGATTATCGAAAAGAACGGTAAGCGATTACCTGAAAAAGATGATCAATTTACGTTAACGTCACAAGTACAAAACCGCGATGGTTGGGTGCTGCATCCGCTCGATGAGGAATTACGCAAGTCGTCTGCCAATGGCAAGATTCGCTGTATTCCTGTTCGGCTATTGTTTAATGATCCTGATTTAAACTTGCGGGCGGAATACAGTTTATTTGATCGGCAAACGGGTCGGCCTATTTGTGTCGGCAACGGTGAAACCTGCAAACGCTTTACGCCATCAGGTATGCAGACCTTGCCTTGTCCCTCACCTGATTGTTGTGACATTGGTAGAAATGGCCAGTGTAAACCGTATGGCCGATTAAATGTTAAAGTGGGTGATGACGATGAGCTAGGTACGTTTATCTTTAGAACCACAGGCTTTAATAGCATTCGCACCCTAGCTGCACGGCTCAGTTATTATCAAGCGGTATCGGGTGATCTGTTGGCGTGTCTGCCATTGCAATTAAGATTGCGTGGCAAAAGCACGGCACAAAGTCATCGCTCGGCTATTTACTACGTGGATTTAACGATTCGGGATGGCATGACATTTGAGGGGGCGATTATGGACGCGCAGAAAATGGATGCTCGCCGTAAGGAATGTGGTTATAACCAATTGGCGTTGGATGATGCCGCTCGAAAGGGATTTGAAAATGCAGCGTTTGAGTTTAGTGAGGACGAAACGCCTGCTATTGTTGAGGAGTTTTATCCTGCTGCTGATGACGCTCAAGATATAGATATTGAGCCTAATGCTAAACCAGCTGCCAATTTAAAGCCTAACTTGAAGGATAAACTGGATCGGAAAGTGGCAGGTATTTCAACAGCTTAACTTTTAGCCATAAGGACTGAGCTTGCAAATGCAGGCTCAGTTGTAAAGACCAAAGTCTATACGCTTAGTGATATGTAGACAGTTATCACCGAAATGCGTTTAAGCCCATCCCCTTACCCACAATTATTTGACACTGTTCAATATTTGAGCGGCATGAACAAAGTCAGCTAATTTCAGCAAGCCCTTCCAGATAGTTTTAGCCCCTGCATCGCCATCATTTT
>JBKJUH010000201.1:0-6399 GCA_046590075.1 Agitococcus sp. | reverse complement strand
GGAGAAGGGTCAATCACCGTGACCTCAAAATGGCGACTCGACAACGCACGGGCTGCACTTAAGCCTGCAAAGTTGCCGCCAATGATCAAAATTCGTGGTCGTGATACGCTCGTCATGGGGTATGGCTCTCAAAGTAGTGAAAGGGGTCTCAAAGTGCAATCTACCTTCGTTGAAGCAATAGGAATGGCTGCTTAAAAATGGTATTTTGCTGGGAGTTCTTTTAATAAAAAATAAGTGTAAGCAACATGATCACGGATTACTGTAAATATCATCCTTTAACAACGGCGACATGGCATTGTCCAGCCTGTCATATCAGTGTTTGCGATGATTGTACTCACATGACGGGAGATTCAGAAAACATTCCCAATTGTCTGCTCTGTAATCAGCCGCTGACTTCAATTAGCCAAAGTGCCGCCATTGCTCCATTTTGGCAGCATTATACCGATTTTATGCGCCTACCTTTTAATCCCGTCGGAATTTTGTGCGGGCTGCTCATGATCATGTTGATTTTTCTTGCGCCAAAAGAGTTGTTGTTGCCGATGCAAGGCGCAGCCTACTTTGGTTTGGCGTTATATGGTTGGGGATTATTACAACACACCGCCACAGGCAGTTTGAAGTTTCCGACGCTGCCAGCAATGGTAGCTTCGGTCAATCGTTTAGCCTTAGAAGTGAGTATGACGATTGCGGTAGTTTTTGTATTGTTGAATGTGTTAGCGGTGAAGTCGTTGCTGACGGCAATGGTTATTGCTGGTTTGTTAATTGGGTTAGCACCTGTGATGATGATGGCCGTAGCCATTGATAAATCACTCAGTTCCTTTTGGCAACATCAGGCGTGGCGACATATTTGGGTGGCAATGCAGATAATGTATGTGCCGTTAGTTGTCATCGCGTTTGTACTGTTTGCAGTGAGTTATGCAGTGACAAATTTGATGGCGGATATTTTGCCGCTCAGTGGTTCGTCAGCATTAAAACAAGGGCTTTATGGCTATGGCTTGTGGGTGATGATGTCGGTAACAGGATATGCATTATTTCAGTTTCAAAAGCCCTTACATTTTGAGGTGTTAGGTCGCAAAAATAAAAAGCGTGTTGTCAATCGTAAGCTAGATAGTCAGTCTGCGCGTTTAGAGGTGTATCTCAAAGAAGGCTTGTATGAGCGTGCCGCCGCGTTATTAAAAACTCAGGCCGAAAAACAAAAGAAAAATCCTGAAATTCAAGCGCGTTATTATCAGTTATTAGTATTTATGCAAGATAAAGAGCAAATTCCCTATCAAGCCACCAGTTATTTAGAGGCGTTATTAGAAACGGGACAGCATGATTTGGCTTTACAAGTGTTGATAAAGTTACAGTTTTTAATGCCAGATTTTAAACCGCAAACACCTGACATGTGTTTTGACTTAGCCAAAAGTTGTGCCGAGCAAAAAGACTATGCGCGTGCGGCGTCATTATTAAAAGATATGCATAAAGACGCACCGAATCATGCCAATTTGCCAGAGGCATACTTATTACTGGCAAAACTGCTTTACGATAAGTTGGACGAAAAGCATGAGGCACTCGCTATTCTAGAATACTTAGTCTTACGCTTCAAAAAGCATCCTCGTTATCAACAAATGGAGCATTTTTGGCGGCAATTAGGTGGTAAGCCTAAAGATGACTTTATGTTTTGACCGAGTACTCAACTTTTAGCGTCTTCTGTCGCTATACGTTGATAGTACTCTGCTCTTTTTGTTTGCTGTTGGGCGGCAAATGCTTGGCTTAAGGCCATTGCCGCTTTTTTTAAGTGGGTAGATGGGCGTTTGGACTCCATACCCCGTTTAAAGGTTTCTTCTGCTTCCTTAAACGCTTGAATGCGCGCAAAACGCATCGCTAATTGTAAGCAAGTATCGGTATCTAAAGCGACAAAGGTTTTGCTACGACGTTTGTAGTCGTTATAAATATTTAACGCTAAATGATTGGCCGCAGGCTGATTAGCTAAGGCAAATAAGCCACAAGCGAGTTCTTCGAATTCAAATTCTGCGGGCTTGAATTTTAGCAAATGATAACAGTGTTCGAGAATGCGTTTGTCTTGAGGATATTTTTCTGCCAACTCGCGTAGTTGCCGTTCGGCGGCAGTGAATTGCATTAAGCTGATTTTTTGCAGCGCACTGTGCAGCCCATGGCGATACAGTTCATCCGCAGGCATTTCATCGTGAATAATCAGGGGGTTTTCGGGTTCTACTTCCGCGCTTTGGCTAAACCATTGCTGATAGCCAATACTCACGACAATACCACTGATAAACGCCACAATTAAACCGATGACTTGACCAATATCAAACTGACTATCCAAAAGGTTGACTGTGGCCAAGGGCACAAATACACCCAAGAAAATCCATCCCTGTAGTTGGATTGGCGTACCCGTCACCGTTAAGCTGTCACGATGTCGAAAGTGCATAAACGCCAAACCCAGCACCCCTGAAATAGCCCCTAGACTACCCAGAAGCGGACTAACACCGTGGGTATGAGTAAAACTAAAGACAATGCCCGCACTCAGACTGCCAATTAACCATGCCGAAAGCAGCGCACCGCTGCCCATTGACCATTCGACAGCCATGCCCACCAACAACAATAAGATGGCCGATGCTAAAACATGGAAGGAGTTGTTATCGAGAAAGGCATAAGTCAAATAAGTAATAGGGCGAAAGCGTTGAGGGTCTAAGCCTAAAACGACCGAGCGTAATTGGTCACGTTCTTGATTAAAATGTTGGCGGTCTTGTTGCCATTGTGAAAACACCTCAGGTGCTAAGTAGTCTTTACCACCGCTACTAATGCTGTTGCTAAACTGACGGTCAAAGCCGAGTTGTGAGGTCAGAATAATTGTGTCATTGCGTTCGTAGGCATCTTTAAGTTTTTCTAGGGTTTTGGTTTGTTTACTTTGTAATAAGTGCGTGGGGTAGAGCGGCCACTCTACACTGAGCAAATGTTGTTGGTAAAAATCATCCAGTAGAGCCATGCGTTCATTTTCGCTAGGAGACAGCCATGCAAATAACACCAACAACAACGCGGCCAAGCCAAAACTTAGACGCGGAGGATGACGATAATCAAAGGGCTTATCGGAAGGAGCAAGTAACATAATCTGACTTCTTTAAGTGATGAAGTAATTAATGGCCAATAATAAACGTAATACCAACCAACACTAATAAACAGGCAAAACACTGTTTAAGTGTATCTGCGGGTAAGCGATGTGCCAGTGTTGCCCCCAGTCGAGCAAATACTAAACTAGTGGCACTAATGCCCATAAACGCGGGTAGATAAACAAAACCTATTGCGCCTTTTGGCAATAAGGCTTCGTGCCATCCTGCCCACATAAAACCCACCGCACCTGCAAACGCGATGGGTAAACCACACGCGGAAGCAGTAGCAACTGCATGAGTCATCCTTACCCCGTGCAAAGTAAGGTAAGGAACGGTAAATGTACCACCACCAATACCAAAAATGGCCGAAGCCATACCAATGCCACCACCTGCGCTAGCTAGTCCTACTGAGTTTGGTAACGGGATATCGCCTAGTTTACCCTTCCAGCCCGTCAACATTTGTGCGGCAGTTAATAAAGCGAAACATCCGATGATTATTTCTAGCTCACGGGCGGGAATAGCGTGGGCGATTTGTGCGCCAATCACTGAACCAATGAGTAAACCAAGAGCCAGTTTTTTAACGACCGACCATAACACGGAACCATGTTGATGATGCGCCCAAACAGCACTCATTGACGTAATAATAATCGCCGCTAATGACGTACCGATGGCAAGGTGCGTCAAAATAGTAGGGCTGAGTCCTTGCGCCTGAAAACTAAATACTAAAACAGGCACAATCACCATGCCACCGCCTATACCAAATAGACCTGCAACAAACCCCGAAAAACAACCCAAAATTAAATACAGCAGAATGTAATCCATCAAACGATAAACCTAAAAGAACATAAAAAATCCAGTTTCAACCCTGCAACAATAGCGTGAGTTAAACACGAATTACAACGTAATAGCACAACAGAAATCGCGTCCACATTGAAAACAGTAGTTATACTTTCCGTTCGTGGTGATACTGAGCTTGTCGAAGCATCGAACCACTGGCACCCTTCGACAGGCTCAGGGCAAACGGACTCCGTTCATGCTGAGCTTGACGAAGCACGACAGGCTCAGTGTGAACGGTATGCTAAAAAACTAAGTGTTTCTAAATGGACGGGGTTGATAAGACTGATAAAATATTTTTGAATATTTTAACCCTTTTCCCAATTCTCCACGTTTACCTAAGCATCTTCTCAACAACTAACGGATGCCGACCATGAAATATCACCCACTCGCCTTGATGATTGCCCTTGCTTTCACTCAACTGGCCTGTACTACCCAACATAAAGAGCAACAGGCGGAATTATTGCCTGAGCCATCATCACCCTACGTTGTATTCGATAAAAAAGAAAATACTGAACCTAAGTTAACCGTGAAAGAAAGCAAAGCCGATGCGCGTTTAGAACAGGATATGTTAGTAGTTCAAGAGCAAGTTTATACGCGGGAAATCAGACAAAAAACAGAACATCAAGCCAATTACGCGGCAGGTTCGGCTAAAGCACCTGCGGTCAACGCTGTTGGTAAAATGAGCAATATGATGGCGATAGCTCCAGCGTCTGTACCGATGATGGATTCGTATAATTTACCCCAAGAAGAACGTGATAAATTTGAACACTTTAACGATAACCCGATTAAACAAGTGGCAACCGAACCTGTATCAACCTTTAGTTTAGATGTCGATACAGGCAGCTATGCTTTAGTCCGTCAGTTTTTGCAGCAAGGACGTTTGCCCGCCAGTGATGCTGTGCGTACAGAAGAATTGATTAATTATTTTAGCTATAACTACCCAAAAACCACGGGTCAACATCCCTTTGCTACAGATGTCGAGTTGAGCACTGCGCCGTGGCAACCCGAGCATTATTTATTGCGTATTGGTGTGCAAGCACAAGATGTTCATGTCTCAGCTATGCCGCCTGCCAATTTAGTATTTTTGGTCGATGTTTCAGGTTCGATGGATGAGCCGAATAAATTACCGTTGGTGATTAGCAGTTTGCAAATGCTGACTCAACAATTACGACCACAAGATAAAGTGTCATTAGTGGTGTATGCAGGACGTACTGAAGTAGTTTTAGAACCGACCGCAGGCAATAAAAAAGCCGATATTCAAGCCGCGTTAGGCCGTTTACAAGCAGGAGGCAGCACAGCAGGCGCTTCGGCTTTAGCGTTAGCGTATAAAATGGCGCGTAAAGGTTATGTTGCTAATGGCATTAACCGTATTTTATTGGCGACCGATGGTGATTTTAATGTTGGCGTAACGAACACTAATCAAATCAAAGACATGGTGAAACGTGAACGTGAATCGGGAATTACTTTATCAACGCTCGGTTTTGGTCAAGGTAATTTTAATGATGCCATGATGGAGCAAATTGCCGATGTCGGGAATGGTAATTACAGTTATATCGACTCGCTAAATGAAGCACGCAAAGTGTTGGTCGAGGAACTTAGCAGCACTTTTAATACCGTCGCCAAAGATGTGAAAGTGCAAATTGAGTTTAATCCCAATGTGGTTGCTGAATATCGCTTGATTGGTTATGAAAATCGCCAATTAAATCGTGAAGATTTTAATAACGATAAAGTGGATGCAGGCGATGTCGGGGCAGGTAAAAGCGTGACCGTGATTTATGAAATTACGCCGAAATCAGCAACACCGACGGTGGATGCCTTACGTTATCAAAGTAGCAAGCCTAATGCCGAGACTAAAAAAACTAACGATAGTCAAGAACTTGCTTTTTTGAAAATTCGTTATAAAAAACCTGAAGGTACAACAAGTATTTTAGTGACCCAGCCAATTGCTAAGCCAAGCTCTATCACGCCATTCAACAAAGCCAGTAATAATCAACGTTTTGCGGTGGCGGTAGCAGGCTTTGGCCAATTGTTAAGGCATTCGCCACAAGTCAATAGCTTGAGTTATGCCCAAGTAGTGCAAATAGCCCAACAAGCAAAAGGCGATGACAATACAGGCAGTAAAGGCGAGTTTATTCAACTGGTCAAAAATGCTGAGACTTTGGCAGGGAAACAGGATTTAGTTATTCGGGAGTAATAGCGTGTATGTCGGGCTTGCTGGCAGCATGGACTTATTCCCTCTCCCTGTGGGCTAGCGTATGCACACAAGTTTTTGTATAAACACTAAATGAGGAAATGAGCATGAAATTCCCCTCCTCGGAGGGGCTAGGGGTGGGTTTAATCGCACAAAAACCAGTGCTTTTTACTACTAACACACCCCTAACCCCTCTCAAGAGGGGAATTTAACTCTGTTTATTGACTCATTCATCACTCAAAAGATGTGTGCATACGCTAGCCC
>JBKJUH010000323.1:0-10433 GCA_046590075.1 Agitococcus sp. | reverse complement strand
TTCTGCTTAAAAACCTCACCCTAGCCCTCTCCTTAGTAAGGAGAGGGGACTTGTTTACCTAGCCTACGCTTAGGACAGAATTCCATGTCTAGAAACATCCCTATTAGTTTTGAATTTTTTCCCACCAAAACTGACGAAGGCACACAAAAACTGTTGCAAGTACATCAACAACTTTGTGCCTTAAATCCGTCTTATTTTTCGGTGACTTATGGTGCAGGTGGTTCCACACGCGAACGCACCTTGTCGATTGTGGATGGCATTCAACAAGCATCACCGATTGCCGTTGCGCCACATTTGTCGTGTATTGGTGATGACAAAGCGGAAATTGCCACCCTCTTACATCGCTATAAAAATCAAGGCATTAAAAACCTCGTGGCTTTGCGTGGTGATTTACCCTCAGGCCAAGTCGGTTTAGGTGAGTTGCCGTATGCGCGTGATTTAGTTGAATTTGTCCGTCAAGAAACGGGCGACCATTTTCATATTGAAGTGGCTGCTTACCCCGAAATGCACCCACAATCTGCTGACTATAAAGCCGATTTAGCCCACTTTATTCAGAAAGCCCAAGCTGGCGCAGATAGCGCAATTACACAGTTCTTTTTTAATGCTGATGCTTATTTTTACTTTGTGGAACAAGTGCGTAAAGCAGGGGTCAATATTCCCATTGTGCCAGGAATTATGCCGATTACTAATGCCAGTAATTTAATTCGTTTTGCCGATGGTTGTGGTGCGGATGTGCCACGTTGGATTCGTAAACAATTAGCGGCTTATGGCGACGACAGCGCGAGTATTAAAGCCTTTGGTGAGGAAGTCATTGCCAAACTATGTGAAACCTTGATTCAAGGTGGCGCACCGAGTTTGCATTTTTATACGATGAATTTGGCACAACCCACAACACGTTTATGCAAGATGTTGGGTTTGGGTTAATCACTGTAGGTCAGGTTTCAACCTGACCTATTCGACACTTTCAATCTTGGTACTTCTCATTAATGTCGGGTTAAAACCCGACCTACTTTAGGTTTTTTTATGAGGGATTTACCGTCTTGTCCACAAGGTAGTTTAGCATTCACTTATAAAGATTTAATTTTTTGGTTAGGATGGTTTGAGGAATAAAAGCCAGCACCCTACCCTGCCTATCTTTTACATCGACTGTTTAGTGAGCAAATAAGCAATAGCCGCGTAAGCCCTAAACAAGCGTCTCACTCTAAAGCCCAGCAAATATCTTCTCTTACTTTTGCCCATGAGCAAGTCGAACCTCAAACTATTCAATTGTTATGTGCCCCAGCGCATAGACAAAAGCAAGTCAAATCTCAACTATTTAAGCGTTATGTACACAAGCGCACAGACAAGAACTAGTGATCAAATCCATTATCATTTTAAAAGAAACTCTATTATCCTTATATTAGGAAATTTTTTTATAGCGCAAGTTATCGACAAGGGGAATTATGATAAGCAATAAAATATGGCCGCTAGCACTGCTGGCATTGAGCCAAAGTTTATTGGCGATGGAGCTACCCAGTGCGGGTAGTCAACTGCAAGAAATTCCACCCGCCCCCATCCCACAAAATGCAGAGCCCAAAATCAATCTTGTGCCCAGTGCCACGCCACCCACGCCAGAGTCTGACCAAGATACCATTCAGGTTCAAAGTTTGCATTTGACAGGGATGCATGTCTATTCTGAAGCGGATCTTTTAAACCTGACAGGGTTTAAAGCGAATAGCGAACTGTCACTCGCAGAACTGCGCAGCATGGCGGCAAGCATCGCGGACTATTACCGCAAAAATGGTTATTTCGTTGCCCAAGCCTATCTGCCTGAACAAGAGATTAAAAACGGTGCGGTAACCATCGCTGTAATCGAAGGACAGTATGGCAAAGTCATCGTCCGAAATGAGACCAACTTATCTAATCATGTGGTCAATAGTCACCTGAAGGGCATCAATAGCGGTGACGTAATCACGATTGAACCGCTTGAAAATAGCTTATTACTGCTGTCTGACATCCCTGGTGTTCGTATCGACTCGACGCTGGCGCCGGGTGCCGCGTTGGGAACGTCTGACCTCATCGTTGACGTGAAGGATGCGCCGCGCGTGTCTGGGGAAATTGACGCGGACAATGGGGGTAATCGCTACACGGGCGAGTATCGCCTTGGTGCGACAGTCAACATCAACAATCTAGCAGGCCGTGGTGATGTGGCTTCATTGCGCTTAATGACGTCTGGCGAAGGTCTGAACTATGCCCGAGCCTCTTACCAAATGCTGTTTGGCAAAGCGACCGCAGGGGTTGCCTATAGTTGGCTAGAGTACCAGTTGGGTAAAGAGTTTGAAAGTCTGAGAGCCAATGGCGATGCGAAAGTGATTAGTGTCTATGGCAGCTATCCTTTAATACGCTCACGAAACAGCAATATGAGTGCTCAGCTTCTTTTGGAAGACAAGACATTTCAGGATCGGGTGGATTCAACGTTTACTGTTACCGACAAGAAAATTCAGGCACTAACTGCAACATTACGTGGCGACTATAGCAATAGTTTGGGCTTGGGTGGACTGACCAGCTTCGCGCTGTCTGGCACGGTCGGTGATCTCGATATCGAAACACCAGCAGCACTGGCCATCGATGCCGCGACTGCGCGCACCAACGGTAATTACGCCAAGTTGGGATTCAATGCCATGAGACTGCAAAACGTCACCGAAACCTTCTCACTCTATTTCGCCATCCATGGGCAGTTAGCTTCAAAAAATCTCGATATTTCAGAAAAAATGCAATTGGGCGGTATGAATGGTGTGCGTGCCTATCCTGAAGGTGAAGCCTATGGCGATCAAGGCTATTTGATGACGCTGGAAGCACGAAAGAAGTTGCCAAAGAAAACTGAGAAATTGCCTGGACAGCTGCAATTGGTCGGCTTCGTTGACACGGGTACCGTGATGATCAACCAGAGCCCTTGGACAAACAGCGATAACAATAGAACCCTCAGTGGCGCGGGCGTGGGAATCAATTGGTTTGATGACAATAATTTTGTCGTGAAGCTGGCTTACGCGTTCAAATTGGGTAGCGAACAGGCGACCTCAGCACCAGACAAAGACGGTCGCTTTTGGATACAGGCCGTGAAGTATTTTTAAGCGTTGTCAGCGTCAACAAGTAAGCATTTAACTGAGGACTTACGCGGTTATCGCTTATTTATTCACATTTCAGCCGCTTTAGGCGGCCTTATGTTCACAAAATGCGCTAATCGCGGTGCGATACGATGCGTAAATCCTGAACTGACATTTTACAGAATAGGGGAACAAGATCATGAATTTTATTTACCGATTAGTCTGGAACAAAAGGACGGCTGCCTTCGTACCTGTTTCCGAGATCACGCGCAGCGCAGGCAAAAAAAGCTCATTATTGACGACCGTCAAGAGTGGTGAGATCAGTGTCCGATTAAAAGTCTTAGTTGTTTCGCTCGTCACTGCCTACGGCGCAGACGTTTATGCGCAACCGTTGGGTGGCGTAGTGTCGGAAGGAAGTGCCAGCATTACCAGCACAACGAATAATATGACGATTAACCAGAGCACACAGAACGCGGCAATCAACTGGCAGAGTTTCAATATCCAAAGTGGCGAAGCCGTACAGTTTGTACAACCCAACTCCAGTTCGGTCGCACTGAACCGAGTTCTAGGTGCGGATCCCTCTAACATTATGGGCAGTCTATCGGCCAACGGCAAAGTGTTTCTGATTAATCCTAACGGTATCTTGTTTGGTAAAAGTGCATCCGTCAATGTCGGCGGCTTAGTGGCGTCTACGTTGAATATCACCGATGCCGACTTTATGAATCACAATTATAAATCTGCCAGCACGGAAACCAACTCAGTGGTGAATCTGGGCACGATTACCGCTGCGGATGGTGGTTATGTCGCGCTCTTAGGGGCGAACGTCAGTAACCAAGGCGTAATTGTCGCTAAACTTGGCACCGTCGTACTGGCTGCTGGTCGTGCGATCACGCTTGATGTGGCAGGCGACAAACTACTTAATGTCGTTATTGATCAAGGGTTGGTCAATGCCTTAGTCGAAAACGGTGGACTTATTCAGGCAGACGGCGGCCAAGTGCTAATGACCACGCAGTCAGCAGAAAGTCTGCTCGCCAACGCGGTCAATAATACGGGCGTGGTTCGGGCGCAAACCATTCAGAATATCAATGGCACGATCAAGCTGCTCGGTGATATGAAAAACGGCAGTGTCAACGTGACAGGCACACTAGATGCTTCCGCGCCCAACGGCGGTAATGGCGGCTTTATCGAAACGTCTGCGGCGCACGTCAAAATCTCGGATGACACCAAAATCACCACCGCTGCTCCGACTGGATTGACTGGCAATTGGCTGATCGATCCCCCAGACTTCACTATTTCCGCTGCTGGCGATATTTCTGGCCCCACGCTGAGCGCGCAACTGGTTAACTCAAGCATTACTATTCTAAGTAGTCAAGGTGCGGCGGGCATCAACGGCGATATCTTCGTCAATGATCCGATTACATGGACCCCCGTTCCCGTTCCTACCACATTGACATTAAACGCCGTACGGGACGTCAATATCAATGCCGCCGTTACATCAACGGGTGGTAACTTTGTCGTGATTGCTGGACGTGATGTCAATCAGAATGCCGCCGTTACCACCACCAATGGCAACTTTACCTCAACCGCCGTTCGCGATGTCAACATCGTGAGAGATGGCACCCGCCCACTGACGGCCATTACCACGACCGATGGAAGCTCTACCTCGAACGCAGGACGTAATGTCAACATCCAAGGGGCAGCTATTACAACGACCAGAGGCAATTTGACGCTGAATGCGGGTAATGATCCTACTAACGCTGGTAGCGTAATTTTTGCTGCTGGCACGCCACCCGCAGCCGTCACAGGGCCAAATGCGGCAGTCAGGATTTTTAATCCAATCACAACGACGACTGATTATTCGGGTAACTTTACCTTAACTGGCGGTGCCACACTGACCCAATTCACCTTGTTGTTTATACCTGGATTAGTAGGACCTACGGGAGCTACTGGCGCTACGGGAGCAACTGGCGCAACTGGTGCTACAGGAACGACGGGTGCTACGGGTGCTGATGGTGTTGCAGGAGCTACAGGTCCAACGGGAGCGACTGGTGCTACGGGCGTTGCAGGAACTGATGGCGCAACTGGCCCAGCAGGTGCAACTGGTGCTACAGGTGCAACTGGTGCTACAGGCGCAACGGGTGCTGATGGTGTTGCAGGAGCTACAGGCGCAACGGGCGCAACTGGTCTTACAGGTCCAACTGGTCTTACAGGTCTTACAGGCCCAACTGGTCTTACAGGTCCAGCAGGAACGAATGGTACTGATGGTGCAACTGGTGCTACAGGAGCAACGGGTGCTACTGGTCTTACAGGTCCAGCAGGAACTGATGGAGCTACAGGCGCAACGGGTGCCACAGGCGCTACAGGTGCAACGGGCGTTGCAGGAACTGATGGCGATGATGGCGTTGATGGTGCTACGGGAGCAACGGGTGCTACAGGAGCTACTGGTGCCACAGGCGCAACAGGTGCAACGGGCGTTGCAGGAACTGATGGCGTTGATGGCGCAACGGGTGCTACTGGTGCCACAGGACCAGCAGGTCCAACTGGTGCTACAGGAATAGCGGGAGCCACAGGTCCAGCAGGTCCAACTGGTGCTACAGGTCCAGCAGGACCTATGGGAGCTACAGGTCCAGCGGGAGCTCCTGCACCAATATTCATTCCTATGGTTGTGATTCAACCCTTACCAGTGAGCCAACCAGTGCCACCTGGGGGGGTAGTGCCACCAATCGTCGGACTAACTCCCGTTCTGACGATCATGCCACTCGCTGTACCGCCACCTGTCGTGCTGCTCCTTGCTTCTAATGATGTACCTCCTGTTGGGGATCCTCCTGTTGAGGAACCGCCAGTGGACTCGGTCGAGACGCCTCTAGATCCGCCAGCTGAGGTCTATATAGCGCCTCAACATAAACGCAAGGCAGTTCGGAACTAAAGACTTAGTACCATAATCAGTCATTTGCATAGGATAAATTTGCTGTAATAGGACGGTTCAATGACAACACTTGCAAAAAGAAAGACATTTTGCTTTTGGCAAGTGTTGTCATGCGCTATGCCTATAAGAGCGACACAATCGCTCAAGCTACGTGTGATGCGAGGACTTTGTCTCGGCCTGATGCTATCCAGTTTTTGCGTTGATGTTGCCGTAGCGGCAGAAAGCATGACTTCCGTGTCGCGTTCGAAACTCCTTATCGTCGTAAAAATAGATACAAGTACTGTTGATATCCTGCCTGTGTCAGAAGTTCGTTCAAAGCAAGCGAACTTTAAACAGGAACCTGCATCTAAAGAGTCTCGATATTTGGCGAACTGGGTGCTTGATTCGGGTGATCACCAGAACAAGCCTTTCTTGATTATCGATAAGAAAAAAGCCAAAGTTTTTGTATTTGATGCCAAAGGAAAGTTGCGCGGAGCCGCACCTGTACTACTCGGTTTAGCATTGGGGGATAACTCTATTCCAGGGATTGGCAACATGGCGTTGTCGAGCATAAAACCAAATGAACGCACCACGCCTGCAGGTCGATTCGTCGCTGCTCTGGGGCGCGATCCTCAAAATAAAGAAATCCTCTGGGTAGATTATGGTCTAGGTATCGCACTACATCGAGTCACTACGACACTACCTAAAGAGCGCCGCCTGCAACGCCTAGACTCTACTGACCCACGGGAACGTCGAATTTCCTATGGCTGCATTAATGTTCCTATCAAGTTTTATAACAACGTGGTGAGTCCAACATTTACTGGAACCAATGGCATTGTCTATGTTTTACCAGACACACGCTTAGTGCAAGAAGTCTTTGGATCATACGACATCAAGGATCAACACCAATAGACTCATGCTGAGCTTGACGCAGCACGACAGGCTCAGCATCACCACGCACGGGAAGCATAACTACGGCTTTCAATGTGAGCGTGGTTTATCAGATTAACTTTCAAAAACATAGATGGCTTAGCACCAACAACTTAAATACTACGCGAAATCAACTCTTTCATAATCTCGTTAGTGCCACCATAAATACGGTTAGCGCGGGTGTCAATGTAGGCACGGGCAATCGGGTATTCGAGCATATAGCCATAACCGCCATGCAACTGCACACATTCATCAACCACTTTGCTTAACAGGTCAGACACCCAGTATTTAGCCGCACACGCCGCTTCAACAGTCAGTTCATTTTTTAAGACTTGCTCTATACAACGGTCAACAAAGACACGGGCAATTTGGGTTTCTGAGCGTAATTCAGCTAATTTGAAACGGGTATTTTGGAAAGCCGCTACAGGCTTGCCGAATACTTTACGACTTTTGACGTACTCAGCCGTATGAGCTAAGGCACTTTCTGCGCCTGCAACACAGATAATGGCAATCATCATCCGTTCCCAGGCCAATTCCTTCATCAGCATGATAAAGCCCATACCTTCCATGCCTAATAAATTGGCTTTAGGCACGTTGACATTATTAAAAAACAATTCGCAGGTATCTTGGCCTTTCATCCCTACTTTTTTCAGGGGTTTGCCTTTGCTAAAGCCTTCGCTATGCGCATCAACAATCAACAAGGATATGTTTTGCGCGCCCTTCTCACTCGTTCCAGTTTTGGCAACCACCACGACTAGATCGCACAAATAGCCATTGGTAATAAAAATTTTTGAGCCGTTCAATACATAATGATCGCCGTTATCTATGGCGCGCGTTTGTACTGCTTGCAAATCTGATCCTGTTCCGGGTTCGGTCATGGCAATAGCACCCACGACTTCACCGCTGGCCATTTTCGGTAACCAATATTGCTTTTGTGCTTCATTACCAAAGTTGTTGATGTAATTAGCGACAATATCCGAATGTAAAGAAAAGCCTGATGCCGAGTCGCCAGCTCGCGCTTGTTCTTCCATCATCACAACACTGTATAAACGGTCAACATTTGAGCCACCGTACTCTTCGGGCATGGTTGGGCACAACAAACCTAAATCGCCTGCTTTATTCCACAAATTGCGGTCTAAATGTTGTTGGTCTTCCCATTTCTCGTGGTACGGGGCAATTTCCTCCTCAAAAAAACGACGGGCGGTTTTACGAAAGGCGTCGTGGTCGCTATTAAACAAGGTACGCGGAATCATCGGGGCTAAGTTTTCGGGGATATACAAGTTACTCAAGGTGATTCTCCATAATTTACAATACGGACGTACAGTATGTATAATAAATAGCAATTATTAGCCCTTTTCGTCAAGTCTTCATGGCCATAAATTAGTAACGACGCGTAAATATTCAGAAAATGGAGTATGAATTGAGGAATACCCACGATTTTGCATAATTCCTGTCGGTGTACGGTTTTTTCCAACGCGATTGACGATTACAATAATAACTAAGCCAATGGTGACATCATGACCAATACAGCAATTCTAGAAACACCCACTCCAAAAGCCACTCGGCGCACCCAAGCCGAACGCAGCGAAGCCATGCGTCAACGCTTAATAAATGCGACGCTCAAATGTTTAGAAACGGAAGGTTATGTTGGTACGACCGTGACTAAAATTGTTGAGGCTGCGCAAGTATCTCGTGGTGCGCCTGTACATCACTTTCCCTCTAAAGCCGCGTTAATTGCCGCGACCGCCGAACATTTAATGCGCCAGATTTATATTCAATTAGGTGTGGCAATGCGCCATATTGATGAGTCAGAAGACAAGCTCACTGCGTTGATTATGATGTCGTGGCGAGAAGTATTTGGCTCAACAGAAAATGCCGTCATTTTAGAGCTGATTGTGGCTAGTCGCCGTGATACGGAATTGGCAGGAATGCTGCAAAAACTATGGATGTCGGCATTTGCAACCTTAGGCGCGGCGGCCGAACATTATCTGATGCCCAAAACGCCGAAAGACAATGTTCGTCATTTAATGACCTTAACACAATGGATGTTACGCGGCATGGCGATGGACAAGCATTTAGTGTTTAGTGAAGCCGTCATTGAGCATTATTTGCGCTTATGGTGTCGTTTACTAACCAGCCATTTATGCGCAAAACCCAACGTCAATGTACCGCCACCACGTCCTGAGTTTTGGGATTTATCGCTTGTGACTGAGCAAAAATTATAGAACACCACTCCATGTCTTCTTCATCTCATATGCCTTTACGGTTTGCGCCTTGGTTATTATTACTGGGCGCACTGACCGCCATTGGCCCGTTATCCATTGATATGTATTTGCCTAGCTTTCCGACACTCGAAAAAGCATTGGGACAAGGTGTACAACTGAGCCTTGCTAGCTTTTTTATCGGTATGGCGATGGGGCAAGTTTTATATGGTTCCTTAAGTGACCGCTTTGGCCGCAGAACACCGTTATTAGTGGGTTTGAGCTTATTTGTCTTAGCTTCATTTTTTTGTAGCCAAGCATCCACTATGAATGAATTAATTGTCGGTCGATTTTTTCAAGGTTTTGGTGGTTGTGCAGGCATGGTGATTAGTCGTGCGGTTGTTCGTGACCGCTGCCAAGTCCAACAAGCTGCACAAGCATTTTCGATGTTAATTTTAGTCATGGGTTTAGCCCCCATTCTTGCACCAATGGCAGGTAGTTGGTTGTTGGTGGCTTATGGATGGCAGAGTATTTTTTGGTTTAAATGTGCGTTTGCTAGTTTTTGTTTAGTCGCAGTGTATTTTACCTTAGCCGAAAGCAATCACAACCGCGCTCAACCTTTAGCATTTGGCAGGGTTTTTAACGATTATTGGCGACTGTTGGCGAATCGCAGTTTTATGGCTTACACCTTGTCGAGTGGTTTAACGTTTTCGGGGATGTTTGCTTATATTGCTGGCTCACCTCATGTGCTGATTGAATTACACGGTATTTCACCGAGTCAGTACAGTTGGATTTTTGGCAGTAATGCTTTTGGTTTTATTGCTGCTAGTCAAGTCAATGCCTATTTATTACGACGCGGCTACCCAATGCTGCATATTTTAGGCATGGCGATTTGGTTGCCCGCGGTGGTCAGTAGTAGTTTGTTATTGGCAGAGTTAATGGGCTTTAACAGCTTGCTATTATTGCTCATCGGCTTTTTTAGTTATATTGCCAGTTTAGGCTTTATTTCGCCTAATGCGGGTGCAGCAGCAATGGCGAATCATGGTCATCAGGCAGGCACAGCATCGGCACTCATGGGCGTGCTGCAATTTGGTTTAGCGGCAATTGTTGGGAGCACATTAGGGTTTTGGCACAGTCACTCTGCCCTGCCGATCTTAACGTTAATGACTATTTGTGGAGTCGGTGGTTTGTTGTGGTATCGCTGGGTGTTGCCAAAAGTGGGGATTGTTTAACTATTTAACTTACCGTCACTTCGTCCATAGTTATCTACACAAATTTTTTAGCTGAATAACGTAGGGGCGCGACGCTCGCGCC
>JBKJUH010000077.1:0-3369 GCA_046590075.1 Agitococcus sp. | reverse complement strand
TTGAGCTTTGCTCAAGCGGCGCAGATTTTGTAGCCGAAGGGTGTTTTGATTGACATTTAACTTACTACTGTAGGGGCAGTGAATTCGCCCCTAAGTAATTTTGCCTCTGAGCTGCACAATGAACACGCAGAATGCCGTCAATTCAACGCCATTTTTGGTAGCCAAAATCAAATTTTTTACCGATTAACGCGCCACAATACTCCCCTGCCATGGGGAAACTGAATAAATAACCTTGACCAAAATCACACTTAGCGTTTGCCAAAAGATTTAATTGCGCCAATGTTTCTATGCCTTCGGCAACCACTTGCAAGTTGAGTTGATGAGCAATGGCAATAACGGCATGCGAAATCGCTAAATCATCACTATCCGTAATAATATCACGCACAAAGGATTGATCTAACTTTAAGCGATGCACAGGAAAACGTTTTAAATAACTCAAGTTTGAATAACCCGTACCAAAGTCATCAATTGCCAAACCCACACCCATTTCGCGGAGTTGCGACATAATCATAATGGTGGCTTGTGGGTCGAGCATACTTGCCGACTCGGTGAGTTCAATCTCTAATAATGACGGTGAAATATCAAACTCACTCAAGGCAACTTCAATATCGTTTAATAAATAAGGCGATGAAAACTGGCTGGCAGAAATATTTATCGCCACAGGCAACAGCGTTAAACCTAACTGTCGCCATTTTTTTAACTGTCTGCACGTTTCGTTGAGTACCCATTTGCCAAGCTCAGGCATTAAATGACTTTCTTCTGCTATACGAATAAAGCTATCAGGCAATAACAAACCTAACCGTGGATGTTGCCAACGAATTAACGCTTCAAACCCGACAATCTGTTGTGTTTTTAAGTCAATTTGCGGTTGATAGTATAAAACCAACTCGTGGTCATGTTTAAGTGCATCGTGCAACTCACTTTCCAATTGTATGCGTTGACGAGCATCATCAGACAACTCAGCATTATAAAAGGTATAACCTTTATCATCTTTTTGCTGATGTTCGCCACGATGCAAGGCGGCTTCTGCTGCCTGCAACAATGCGACAGGCTCTTTAGCATCACGATGATACAGAGCAATACCGCCATGCGTTGGCAACAGTAAATGCTTGTCGTTTAACCGAAACGGCTCATTCAACTCTTGTAAAATACGTGGAATAACCCTGACTAACTCACTATCATCCTTTAACTCAAACACTAAGGCAAAAGTATTATCATTCACGCGCGCTAATAACTCACACTTTTGCCAAACACGTAAGCGTTGGACAACCACTAACAAAATGCTGTTAACTGCGTGTTCGCCATAAATGTCACGAATCTCTTGAATACGCCCTAAGCCAATCATCATCGCGACTAATAATGTCTGTGACTGACCCTGTAAATTTTGGCAATATTGCACTATTTGTTGCTGAAGCAGTTTTCGATTAGGCAAATTGGTAACGGGATCAAAATTATCTAAAAAGTACACTTGCTCTTCGGCCTGCGCCCGTTCGGTAATATCAATACCCACGCACACCATACGTTGCTCATTATCCATGGGTGAAAATTGACTTACCGACCATAAGATAATCCGTTCAGAAGCCGTGGTAGAACGCCAAACACAATCCGATAATTTATCGTCGAGCAAGGCTTGTTGCACTTGTAGCTGACAATTGGCACTCTCTTCTGGATGGAGAAAAACCTGCCAAAAGCCCTGCTTGTAAATCTGAGTCGCGGTCAAGTCAACGATTTTTGCGGCGGTTGGATTAAAATGTAATATTTGGCCTAAGTCATCAATAACGACGATAGCGGCTTTCGTCGTGTCAAATATCGCTCTCACCAACTGCCTTTCCGCTTCTAAAGCAATGGCTACTCGTTCGTGTTCTTGTTTTTGCTGACACTGAGAAATCGCACGCGTCACCTCTGTGGGCAAACGTGCAATACGATCTTTCAGCACATAATCGGTTGCTCCTGCTTTTAAGGTGGCGACCGCTTTTTCTTCGCCTAACAAGCCAGTCACAAAAATAAAGGGAATGTGGGGTGCATAACTATTGCGTAATGCTAAAGCCTCCATGCCGTCAAAACCTGGCACAATATAATCAGACAAAATAATATCAGGAGGAGTGTTTATTAAGCACTTCTTAAAGCCTTGCTCAGATGCGACAATATGCAAATCAGCGTCAATGCCGCCTTTAATTAACTCCCTTTTCATCAATTCCGCATCGGTGGGCATATCCTCTAACACTAAAATTTGTAACTTTTTCATAACCTACTCCTTCATTTATTAGGCAAGCGATTAATTAATAACCAATAAAAACCTAGCTTGGCAATTTCATCGTTAAAGCGTTCAAAATCAACAGGCTTTACCACATAACTGTTTACACCTAGAGCATAACAGCGAATTATGTCATTTTCTTCTGCGGATGACGTGAGCATAACCACAGGAATATGGCATAAACGCTCATCAGCCTTCATTAAACGTAATACCTCTAAGCCGTCAACTTTAGGTAGTTTTAAATCCAATAATACTAATTTAGGCGAGGCTGGATCACGCTCACGATAAGCACCACGACAAAATAAATAATCTAAAGCCTGCTCGCCATCTTTTAACCACTCGAGATGATTAGCCAACCGATGTTTCTTTAAAACTAACATCGTCATTTCAGCATCTATAGGATTATCTTCAACTAATAAAATATCAATCATGGGTGATATTGTGTGCATAACGTCTTACTCTAATACCTTAGACTTATTTTGGAATTGAAAAATGAAACACTGCGCCATGATTTAATTCCGACTCAGCCCATACCTTGCCCCGATGCCGATGAATAATTCGCGCAACAATTGCCAAACCGACTCCCGTTCCCGCAAAGTCTTCGGCACTATGTAAACGTTGGAAAACCGTAAATAACTTATGAGCATAACGCATATCAAAGCCAACACCGTTATCGCGAACATGATAGATACATTCATGTTCATGACTTTCACCTGTAACCGTAATACGCGCGAATGACTGTTTAGAACTGTATTTAATGGCATTGGTTAACACGTTTACCCATACCTGTTTTAATAAAGGACGATCAATGAGTGCAAAAGGTAAGTCTTCAATCACTATCTCCCCGTAAAATTCGCTGCTCATTTCATTCCAAACTTCATTGACCAAACTGGTCATATCCGTTTCTAACAGATGTAATGCAGCACGACTCATCCGTGAAAAGTGCAATAAATCATCAATTAATTGCCCCATATTTTTACTACTATCGCGTACCACATTCAGTAAACGCAGGTCTTCATCATCTAAGCGCGTCGCGGCACGCTCACTTAACATACGGGCAAAACCATCTATTGCGCGTAAAGGGGAGCGTAAATCATGAGAGATCGAATAAGAAA
>JBKJUH010000420.1:0-4045 GCA_046590075.1 Agitococcus sp. | reverse complement strand
ATCGAACAAATTAAAATCAGGTGAAAATTTCTTGTCAATTTCACGCTGTACGCCTTCAACTATTTTTAAGTGAATGCGTAAATCATCAAAATAGCTTTTTAAGAGGTCTGTCATTATTAGTTATCCTTTATTCCTTTTAACTCTTTAGCACGAGATGATGCGCTTGTCATCATGTAATCAATATCGTAAATCTAATTTAACTTCGAGGTTGTTTAGATTACTCATTCTTCCGACAAAATAGGTCAAATACGATGTATCCAAGAACAATTTTAACGCTTAGCGAATACGGTTCTACGATAAAGCAAACCACCTTTATTCTTTTTAGATGCGCGTTTGGTGGCAGATGGTAGCGGAGGAAAACAAGCAATGCCTAGACTCATCGGATAGCCAGCAAGCCGCTTATATTCTGCTTTAGTTACATTTTCCATATAATTGAGCGGCATCTGATGGGTATTCCACGCCAAATTAACATGATGATAAAGTAAGCGAAAACTCAAGCTGCATGGAATTAAATAGCTGCTGTCATTGTCTGTTATGGCTAATCGGTCAATATTATCAATCAACTCATCGAGCTGTTCTCTTGCTTCGTTAAGGTGATAGAGCAAGTTATCTGTATTTAATATTGCCCGTGAGCCTTGAGGAAAAAGACGCACGATAAAGCCCCCTATGCGAATATTTCTGTTGCCGATGAATGTTAAGTATCTATCCGACAAAATGGGTTTTTAAGTGTTAATGACATAATTAGCCGCCATTTCTTGTACTTCTTGAAGAATTTTCTCACGCAACCAAAGGGGTTCAAGCACCTCTATTTGGCTACCTTGTGACAAGATCCACAGGGTTAGCTGCCATGTGTAAGGCAGCGTCACGGTAAGCTGATAGCGGCCATTCACAGGATTCTTAAAGTCAAACCATTGGCCTTTGGCTAACGGCATTTCGACTAAATGGTTTTTCAGCGCGCCATCACACCAACACACTAAGCGAATGTCTTGTTGCTGTTCACTATCAATAAAATGCCCCCACCCTGACGCTAATAAACGGTCAATATCAAAATCGGCAGGTTGATTAAATGTCTCGCCATAAAGTAATTCGACTGAGTCAAAGCGATGTAAGGCAAAATGCTTAACGTCCGTTTCTTCGTCGCGTGTGGCGGCTAAATACAACACATTGCCTCGAACCACTAAAGCTAATGGCGATAGTTTTCCGACTTCATAGCCTTTATAGCGAGCCGTAACAGGCTGATTGTCTAAAAGTGCTTGCGTTAATAAATGCTGAACATCGGTATTGATAGTCGGTATCAGTTGCGGTTGTTGGGCAGGAATTATCCTGATTTTACTCAGCCATTGGGCGTGATTGTACGGAGTTTTTTGCTGTTGTTTGGCGTTGAGGTTTTTGTGCGCCAAACTCTGTAAGTCTTGTAAGGGTTGCAGTAAGGTGCAGGGCAAGGCATGTTGTAAGTGCTGCGCGGCCAAGAAAATCATTAACGCTTCGGCATCGGTCATGCCGCCGAGTTTGTCTTTCCATTCTTTTTTAATGTGCCAATTAATGGGTTTGCCATCGGTACGTTCAATTGGTAAGCCTGCGCTTTCCAAAAGTTTCAAATCGCGCAATACGGTATTTTCACTGACGTGAATGTGGTATTCCGATGCGAGGCGTTGATGAATATCTTGGGTTTGTTGTTTGCTGGCGGATAAACAATGCAACATCGCCCATTGTCTAAAAATAGTGCTTTCTTTGTTTTGGCTAGGCATGATGTTGCTCACAGAACCGACGGCATAGGATGAATCATATAGCCCTATCCGACAAAATGCGTCGGATTTGATCGGTAAAAATAAAGATAAAAACACTAAAATTTGCTTGTCTGCACTAAATCTGCTAACTACAACAACGCTAAATTGAATCCTCCCTTTATCAGTTCTCGGTTGTCATAGATGAAAACATCCACGCGATTACTATTATTCGGTTTTATTATTCCCACGTTTGCCAGTGCTGAAGAACTAACAATTGCCGTTGCCAGCAACTTTAGCGCACCGATGAAAGTGATTGCTGCCAATTTTGAGCAGCAAAGCAAACACAAACTATTATTGTCTTTTGGGGCAACGGGAAAATTTTATGCACAAATTAAACATGGTGCGCCTTTTGATGTGTTACTTGCCGCTGATGATGCAGTGCCTAAAAAACTGGAACAAGAAGGGGCAGCAGTAGCAGGTAGCCGTTTTACCTATGCCATTGGTAAGTTAGCGTTATGGTCGGCCAAAGAACGATATGTTGATGATAAAGTATTGCAACAAGGCCAGTTTCAACATCTTGCCATTGCTTCACCTAAACTTGCGCCTTATGGTGCTGCGGCCATCGAAACCTTAAAAAATTTAGGGTTGTTAGCGCAAATTGAGCCAAAATTTGTGCAGGGCGAAAACATTAGCCAAGCCTTTCAGTTTGTCAGTTCGGGTAATGCCGAATTGGGTTTTGTCGCCTTATCGCAAATATATGAAAATGGCGTGATTAAATCAGGTTCAGCATGGATTGTGCCTAATCGCTTACACAGTCCTATTCGGCAAGATGCAGTTATGTTAACCACGGCAAAAAATAATCCTGCTGCGACTGCCTTTATGAGTTATCTGAAATCAGCTAAAGCCAAAGCGGTGATTAAGTATTATGGTTATGATTTATAAGCAGGACTTATGCATTTCACCGAAATTAGCGCGTTTTGTGAACTAAAAATCGTTGGAAACGAGTGTTTAGTGAGCAAATAAGCGATAACCGCGTAAGTCCTAATAAGGAGAAAACTCGTTGAGCGAGCATGATTTTTCCGCCATTTTACTGACGCTAAAACTGGCCTCCATCACCACAGTCATTTTATTAGTGATAGGTACGCCTATTGCTTGGTGGTTAGCACGTTCACCAGCGCGCTGGAAAGGGGTGGTGAATGCGCTGGTGATGTTGCCTCTTGTTTTGCCACCCACAGTGATGGGTTTTTATTTTTTATTGGCGATGGGTTCACAAGGCGTTATTGGCCATTTAACGCAAGCCTTAGGTTTAGGATTATTGCCCTTTACCTTTGCTGGACTTGTTATTGCGTCGGTATTTTACTCGCTGCCTTTTGTTGTGCAGCCCTTGCAAAATGCCTTTGAAGCGATGGGGCAACGTCCTTTAGAAGTGGCGGCGACACTGCGCGCTTCACCTGTCGATACGTTTTTTAGCGTGATTTTGCCCTTAACTAAACCTGCTTATTTAACGGCAAGTGTGTTGGCGTTTGCTCATACCATGGGTGAGTTTGGTATTGTTTTGATGGTTGGCGGTAATATTCCTAATAAAACCCGTGTTGTCTCTGTGCAAATTTATGAACACGTCGAAGCCTTAGAATATAGTCAAGCGCATTGGTTATCTGCCTCGATGTTGGTGTTTTCGTTTGTCATGTTATTGGCCTTGTATTTACTCAATCCTTCAGGCCGAAAAACATGAGCACAACTATCAGTACGATTGATGCTCGCTTCACCATCACCCGTCCAAATTTTGCCTTAATGGTAGATTTAAGCTTACCATCTACAGGCGTGTCGGCGTTGTTTGGCGTGTCAGGTTCAGGCAAAACCAGTTGTTTACGCGCTATTGCAGGCTTAGACCGTGTTGCCGATGGTTATTTAGCGGTCAATGGTGAAGTTTGGCAAGATGAAACCAAAAAGTACTTTCTGCCGACGCATCAACGTCCCATTGCCTATGTCTTTCAAGAAGCAAGTTTGTTCGAGCATTTAACGGTACGGCAAAATATTGACTATGGCTTAAAACGCACGCCCATTAAACAGCGCAAAGTTTCCTTAGAGCAAGCGGTTGATCTATTAGGCATAGAACATTTATTGGCGCGCGACAGTAAAACCTTGTCGGGTGGAGAGCGTCAGCGAGTGGCGATTGCGCGTGCGTTGGCGGTGAGTCCGCAATTGTTGTTAATGGATGAACCGTTGGCAGCAATGGATCATCAACGTAAATAATCGGAATAGCTAATTGTTGCTGCAAACGCTCTAAATACGGCAATATTTCATTTTTACGTTGATGA
>JBKJUH010000284.1:0-5825 GCA_046590075.1 Agitococcus sp. | reverse complement strand
TTTCATGGCTGCTTGCACGGCTTCGGCTTCACCTGCAATAACGACTTGGGCTGGCGCATTAAAATTAGCCGCATCATCAGTTGGTGTGGTTGAAGCGGTTAATTTTAATGCGCCAGCCCAAGTCGTTATTGCAGGTGAAGCCGAAGCCGTGCAAGCAGCCATGAAACACGCCACCGATAAAGGTGCAAAACGTGCCTTAATTTTACCTGTCAGTGTGCCAGCACACAGCTCTTTAATGCGTCCAGCTGCTGCACAACTGGCCGATGCCCTAGACAAAATAGAGTTTCAGCAGCCGTTAATCCCTGTGGTGCAAAATGTTGCTGCGCGGATTGAAGCCGATAGCAAAGCCATGCGCCAAGCCTTAGTCACGCAGTTATATAGCCCTGTAAAATGGGTGAGTACAGTTGAGTGGTTGGCAGCGCAAGGCGTAACGCGGGTGATTGAATGTGGGCCTGGCAAAGTATTATGCGGCTTAAATAAACGTATTAACAAAGGCTTAGTCTGCGAATCTTTAGAAACAGCGAATAGTTTGACCAGTGCATTAGCGGTTTAAGCAGAAAACTTACGCATTTCACCGAAATTATCGCGTTTTGTGAACATAAAATCGTTGAAAACGATTGAAATGTGAACAAATAAGCGATAGCCGCGTAAGTCCTAAATAGGATAATAAAATGTCATTACAAGGTAAAGTTGCGTTAGTCACAGGCGCAAGTCGTGGCATTGGCAAAGCGATTGCTCAACAATTAGCCGCACAAGGCGCAACCGTCATTGGTACAGCCACCACACTCGCAGGTGCAGAAGCCATTACTGCCTATTTACAGGCAATGGACGCTAAAGGCGTAGGCATGGCCTTAGATGTGACTGATATTGCGTCTTTAGAGGGTTTTTTGGCAACAGTACAAGTAGATTTCGGCGCACCTGTTATTTTGGTCAACAATGCAGGTGTCACCCGTGATGGTCTATTATTACGCATGAAAGAAGATGATTGGGATGCGGTGATTAGCACCAATTTAAGTGCTATCTTCCGTTTATCTAAAGCCTGTCTTAAAGGCATGAGCAAAGCCCGTTGGGGACGAATTATTAATATTAGCTCTGTGGTTGGGCAAATGGGTAATGCTGGGCAATGTAACTATGCCGCCGCCAAAGCAGGTTTAGAAGGGTTTAGCCGCGCCTTAGCCAAAGAGATGGGCGGTCGTGGCATTACGGTCAACAACATTGCACCAGGCTTTATTGCCACTGATATGACTCATGCTTTGTCAGAAGCGCAGCAAGCCGTGATGTTAGCGCAAA
Source organism: Agitococcus sp. (assembly GCA_046590075.1). GTDB lineage: Bacteria > Pseudomonadota > Gammaproteobacteria > Pseudomonadales > Moraxellaceae > Agitococcus. The sequence continues at coordinate 4,535 of JBKJUH010000284.1, read as the reverse complement.
TCCCTGCCAATCGTTTAGGACAACCCGAAGACATTGCCCATGCTGTTTTATTTTTAGCCAGTGACCAAGCAGGCTACATAAATGGCGTGACCTTAGCGGTGAATGGCGGTATGTATATGTAACTGTTTTCGTCAAAATTGGGCTTAGTAGTTGCGATTGTTCGCAATGCTTCATAAACTACGGCCATTGTTTGCTGGTTCAAAATATTGTACTGTGCAATTGTAGAATCCAACCTCAGGAGATGAGACAAAGTGAGTAACATTGAAGATCGTGTCAGAAAAATTGTTGCCGAGCAATTAGGCGTTAAATTAGAAGATGTTAAAAATGAATCTTCTTTTGTTGATGATCTTGGTGCCGATTCTTTAGACACTGTAGAATTAGTCATGGCATTAGAAGAAGAATTTGAAACTGAAATTCCTGATGAAGAAGCTGAAAAAATCAATACAGTACAAGCTGCCATTGATTACGTTACTGCCAACGCAAAATAATTGGCCAGTACTAAATCAGCCGCATCCCGTTACCGCGGGTAGTGCGGCTTTTTTTATGGTTTTTGCCGTTGAATCACGCGTCATCCCCAAGTAATAAATAACGTTAATAATAATCCTTAGGTCAGAGCCTTTATTAGAGGCCGACAATTGCTAGCAAAATCAGGAATAGTTTATGAGTCGTCGTCGGGTTGTTGTTACAGGTTTGGGCATGGTCACTAGCCTCGGTGCAGACGTCAATAGTACTTGGGCGGGCATTCTGGCAGGTAAAAGCGGTATTGTTAATATCGATTATTTTGATACCAGTGCGCACAAAACACGTTTTGCAGGTTTAGTGCGTGACTTTAACGCTGAAGACTATATGCCTGCCAAAGAAGTGCGTCGATACGATGTCTTTATGCATTACGGTATTGCCGCAGGTGTACAAGCCTTTAACGATGCTAAATTAACCGTTACCGCCGACAATGCCGACCGCATAGGTATAGCTTTAGGCTCTGGTATAGGCGGCTTAACGACGATTGAAGATGGCCATAAAACCTTAATGAACGACGGTCCGAATAAAATTTCACCGTTTTTTGTGCCAGGTTCGATTATTAATATGGCAGCAGGTTTATTGGCGATTCGTTGTGGCTTAAAAGGCCCTAATTTCTCCGTAGCCACCGCTTGCACTACTGCAACCCATTGTATCGGCCTTGCTGCACGTTTAATTGCCTACGGCGATGCTGATGTGTTTTTGGCAGGTGGTACAGAAAAAGGTTCTTCTCCATTAGGTATGGCTGGATTTAGTGCCGCTCGTGCGCTGTCGAGTCGTAATGACAGTCCGCAAACCGCCAGTCGTCCTTTTGATAAAGACCGTGATGGTTTTGTCTTGGGTGATGGTGCAGGGGTCATGGTATTAGAGGAATATGAACACGCCCTGCAACGTGGTGCTTATATTTATGCCGAATTAGTCGGTTTTGGTATGAGTGATGATGCCTTTCATATTACCGCGCCCACCGAAACAGGCGAAGGCGCAGCCGCAGCTATGCGTAATGCCTTAAAAGATGCCCGTTTATCACCGAGCGAAGTCGATTATATTAATGCTCACGGTACCAGTACCCCTGCGGGTGATGTGGCCGAATCGCAAGCCATTGAGTCGGTGTTTGGTGAGCATGCGCTAAAAGTAGCCGTCAGTTCCACCAAGTCCATGACTGGCCATTTGTTAGGTGCGGCAGGCGGTGTTGAGGCTATTTTTAGCGTGTTAGCGATTCGTGACAATATCGCTCCACCCACCATTAACTTAGATAATCCTGACCCCGCTTGCCGTTTAGATTATGTGCCGCATCAGGCACGCCCTATGCCGATTAACGTCGCTTTATCCAATTCCTTTGGTTTTGGTGGCACTAATGGCACGCTTATTTTTAAGCGTGTGTAGCCGTGTTGATTGCCTGTTGGTTGAATGGCCAAGCGATAGCGCATTTATCACCCCTAGAGCGAGGTTTTGCTTATGGTGATGGTGTCTTTAGTACGGTTGCTGTTCGCCACAGTCAGGCGGTATTGTTAGCTTATCATTGGCAGCGTTTAGTGGAAGGTTGCCAACGTCTTGGCATAAACTGCCCCAATATTAGCCAATGGCAAAACGACTTTCTGCGTTTTACCGCTGATTACCCACACATCACCGCCAAAATTATGATTACCCGTGGTGAAGGTGGGCGAGGTTATTTGCCCGATCCACAAGCGCAAGCCAATTGTTATTTTTACGCGTATCCTGTGGTTGATTATCCCCCAGACTATCAACAGGGTATTCATAGCGATTTTTTAATGGGTCGATTAGGTGTTAATCCCTTATTGGCAGGTTTAAAGCATCTGAATCGTTTAGAACAAGTGTTATTACGTCAAGAGTTAGCACACACTGCATACCCCGAAGCTTTAGTTTGTGATGTTGCTGGCAAAGTCATTGAAGGCGTATTTAGTAATGTGTTTATGGTCAAAAATAAGCAATTATTTACGCCATTGCTAAACCAAGCAGGTGTGGCAGGGGTGATGCGTCGCCATATTTTGCAACTCGCGCAAGATTTAGCGATTGTTACTAGTGAACAAACACTGATGCCTAATGACTTTTTAGCAGCCGACGAAATCTTTTTTTGTAATAGCCTTTATGGTATTTGGCCAGTCAAGCAAATAGCAGGCACAATACTTCCGAGTCCAACATTGACACCACAACTACAACAACGATTACATTATGTCTGACTTACCACCGAAAAAACCTGCGCGTAAACCCGCCGCCAAAAAAACAACAACGGCCAGTAAAGTCGGAGCTACGCCCGTTAAACCAAGAAAACAGCGTCAGCCGCGCGCTCAAATATCCCCCGACAATGACCAGCAAGCAGCACCCAGAAAAAGAACAACGACAGCCAGAATGAGTGCGCCACCGCCTAAAAAATCGCTCAAGTTGCCGATATTCTCTTTATTATTGCTGATGTTATTGTTAGTCAGCGGCTGGATGTATTGGGGCTTATGGCGACCCTTGCCCTTACCCAGTCAGGGTTATAAATTAACCATTGCTCAGGGCGGCAGTTACCACGAAATAATTCGTCAAATGAACAGTGATGATGCTCTCAATAGCCAGCTCTTAGCTAAGCTCTACATTAAAGTGGTTAAGCCCAAAGCGGTACACACGGGTACTTATTTGTTTAAATCACCCATGTCATTGATAAAGTTATTAAGCCAACTTGCCAAAGGTGAAGGTTTGATGATGACGAAAATCACCGTCATTGAAGGCACAACCTTTAAGCAGTTACGCGCTCAACTAGCAAAAAATCCCGAAGTAAAACAAACACTCACTGCTAAAACAGATGCGGAAGTATTATTAGCATTAGGGCTAACAGAAACGCACCCAGAAGGCTTATTTGCCCCCGATACCTATGTTTTTCCACCCAATGATAGCGATGTAAAAATCCTTAAACGCTTGTACAAGCAACAACAACGCATTTTAGAAAAAGCATGGCTGAATCGCGCGCCGAATCTGCCGTATAAAAGTGCCTATGAAGCCTTAATTATGGCCTCTATTGTCGAAAAAGAGACGGGTAATAAAATAGAACGTGCACAAATTGCAGGTGTTTTTGTCCGTCGTTTGCAAATAGGAATGCGTTTGCAGACTGACCCAACCGTGATTTATGGTTTAGGCGATAGTTATAATGGTAATATTCGCAAAGCCGATTTATTGGCGTTTACACCGTATAACACCTATAAAATTAATGGTTTGCCACCAACACCTATCGCTTTACCGAGCAAAGCAGCGATAGAAGCGGCGTTGCATCCCACCGATAGTAGTAATGTCTTTTTTGTAGCGAAAGGTGATGGTAGCGGTACACATAATTTTACCGATAATTTAGTCGCGCATAATCACGCGGTGCAAGCCTATTTGCAAGCGCGTAAAGGAAACAAATAATGCCCGTATTTATTACTTTGGAAGGCACAGAAGGTGTCGGTAAAAGCACGGCCTTAGCCTATATACAAGGTTACTTAGCCCAACATCAAGTGCCGTTGGTTGTTACCCGCGAACCCGGTGGCACACCCTTAGCCGAAAAAATTCGTGGTTTATTATTGGCGAAAGATACCGAAGCCATGTCAAATATGACCGAGTTATTACTGGTATTTGCCGCACGTGCTCAACATTTGGCGCAAGTGATTAAACCTGCATTAGCGGCAGGGCAGTGGGTGTTATGCGACCGTTTTACCGATGCGACTTATGCTTATCAAGGTGGTGGTCGAGGTTTATCTGTTAATCATATCAATCAATTAGAACTATTAGTCCAACAAGAATTACGGCCAACATTAACCCTATGGCTAGATGCACCTGTTGAGTTAGGTTTGAGCCGTGCCGCAGCGCGCCAACAATTAGACCGTTTTGAAGAAGAAAAAGCGGTGTTTTTTGATAAAGTGCGTACTGTCTATCAACAGCGTGCCGAAGCTGAGCCAACGCGTTTTCGACGTATAGATGCCAGTTTGTCGATTGAGGACGTGCAAGAGCAAATTCATACTGTTTTGGCGCACTTTTTGGCCGTACGC
>JBKJUH010000248.1:0-9950 GCA_046590075.1 Agitococcus sp. | reverse complement strand
GTTTGAATGGCACGTTTTAATGGCCGCGCACCATACACAGGGTCATAACCTGCCACCACCATTTGCTCCATCGCTGCTTCGCTCAGTTCTAACTTCAAATCACGTTCGGCTAAACGGCCACGCAAACGCTCTAATTGAATCTCAGCAATGCCACGAATTTGACTTTCAGCTAAGGGATGAAACACCACCATTTCGTCAATACGGTTAATAAACTCAGGACGGAAGTGTTTGCTCACCACCTCCAATACCGCCAATTTAATATGGTCGTATTGTTTATCTTCGCTTAAATGGCGAATCACTTCTGAACCTAAGTTCGAGGTCATAATAATCACAGTATTTTTGAAGTCTACTGTCCGACCTTGGCCGTCAGTTAAACGTCCATCTTCTAACACTTGCAGCAAGACGTTAAAAACATCAGGATGGGCTTTTTCAACTTCATCCAACAAAATAACCGAGTACGGTTTACGACGCACGGCTTCGGTTAAATAGCCACCTTCTTCATAACCGACATAACCGGGTGGAGCACCAATCAAACGGGAAACGCTGTGTTTTTCCATAAATTCGGACATATCTAAACGAATAATGGCATCGTCGCTATCAAACAGAAAATTCGCTAAAGCTTTGCAGAGTTCGGTTTTACCGACACCCGTTGGCCCTAAAAATAGGAATGAGCCACTGGGACGATTCGGGTCAGACAACCCTGAACGCGCCCGACGCACGGCATTAGACACCGCTTCTACTGCTTCATGTTGGCCAACCACACGTTGGTGCAAGGCTTCTTCCATACGCAGTAGTTTTTCACGGTCGCCTTCCATCATTTTAGAGACGGGAATGCCAGTTGCTTTGGAAACGACTTCGGCAATTTCCACTTCCGTGACTTTGTTCCGCAATAGTTTATGCGGTGCGTGTTCGACATCATCGGCTTGATTCAGTTGCTTTTCTAAATCAGGAATGAGGCCATATTTTAACCGTGACATTTCGCCTGTATCGCCTGTACGTTGCGCTTTTTCAAAGGCAAAACGTGCTTTTTCCAATTCCTCTTTAATGTTTTGCGCGCCTTTGACGCTGGCTTTTTCCGCCTGCCAAATTTCGTTCAGGTCAGCGTATTCACGTTCTAATTTGCTAATCTGCCCCTCTACTAACTCCATTTGTGCTTTAGAGGCTTTGTCGTCTTCTTGTTTGAGGGCTTCGCGTTCCATTTTTAATTGAATAAGACGGCGGTCAAGTTTGTCCATGACTTCGGGCTTAGAGTCCATTTCCATACGAATGCGTGAGGCAGCTTCATCAATTAAATCAATGGCTTTGTCAGGTAGTTTGCGGTCGGTAATGTAACGGTGCGACATTTTGGCGGCGGCAATAATGGCAGGGTCGGTAATATCAACACCATGATGCAATTCATAACGCTCTTTTAAGCCGCGTAAAATAGCAATGGTATCAATGACACTGGGCTCATCGACCAACACTTTTTGAAAGCGACGTTCTAAAGCGGCATCTTTTTCGACATATTGACGATATTCGTTTAATGTTGTTGCACCCACACAATGCAATTCACCGCGCGCTAAGGCAGGTTTGAGCATATTGCCTGCGTCCATTGCGCCATCGCCTTTGCCTGCACCAACCATCGTGTGCAACTCATCAATAAACAAAATGACATTGCCTTCTTGTTTCGACAAATCGCTTAACACGGCTTTTAGGCGTTCTTCAAACTCGCCGCGAAACTTTGCGCCCGCAATTAACGAACCCATATCTAAAGACAAAACTTTTTTGTTTTTTAGACCTTCTGGCACTTCACCATTAACAATACGCTGCGCTAAACCTTCGACAATCGCCGTTTTACCGACACCCGGCTCACCAATTAACACGGGATTATTTTTGGTGCGCCGCGCTAAGACTTGAATGGTGCGACGAATTTCATCATCACGGCCAATCACAGGGTCAAGTTTGCCTTTAATCGCCAGCTCGGTTAAATCAATGGTGTATTTGCTCAGTGCTTGACGATTTTCTTCGGCATTACTGTCGGTCACGGGTTCATCTCCGCGTAATTGTTGAATGGCATGTTGCAGCTGATTCTTTTCTACACCTGCTTGTTGTAGGCTTTTGGCGGTATCGCCACCAGCATCAACAATCGCCAATAAAATCAATTCACTGGCAATAAACTGGTCTTGACGCTGCTGCGCGAGTTTGTCGGCCAAATTAAAGACGCGCTGCAAATCTTGGCCAACTTGTACTTCGCCTGTGGGATTTTTAAGTGTGGCGACGCGCTCAAGTTGTTCCGTTAATTTGTTATCTAAGGTGGCAAGATTCGCCCCTGCTTGTTTGAGCAATGGTACAACAGAGCCATCTTTTTGCTGTAATAATGCCAATAGCAAATGCACGGTTTCGATATTGGAATGGTCACGGCCAACCGCAATGGATTGTGCCTCGCTTATAGCCTGTTGTAGTTTGGCGGTAAAACGGTCAAAACGCATGATAGATCCTCATTCACACATAAAGTATATGGGTATGCACTTGTAATGAGGTATAGATGAGAGATTTCAAGACGCAAATTTTTTGTTTTTGTGTCGAGGATTTTAAGGCTTGAAAATGGGGAATCCGTACTCATCAACACGCTCAAGCACAAACATTAATCACCAACCACGATTTTTTAGCCACTGCTAACTCACGAACAAAACACAGTTCCTCTCCTTCTAAATCAGCAATTACACCGTTATATTGCCAACCACGCTCGTAACGAGAGAGCATTTCATCGTGACTAAAATGATGTACGTCGGCTGTTTGCCAGCATAAAGCTTGCAAAAAAGGTAATTGGGCTGGCGTTTTTAGAATGGTGGCCATGTGCTTAAACTACAGGAAATGAATACAACAAGTCTTTAGAGCATATCCCTTAAACCCGTAGAAATCAAAACCACCTTAAAGCCGTTTTTGCCACATACTCACCAAACCACTCAGCAGTTTTTAAGTCGCCAATCGGTGGGGTAACATCAACAGGTGCGCTATCGGACTGTGCCATTAAGCCCATATAACTGCCCATACGGTTTAAATCTTCAGGACTAGTGCCTGTGGATGGTAGGGGCATTCCGACCCACAACATACCGTGTTGCATGGCAAACAGTTGAATCTGTTGCAATACCGCTAATTTATCGCCACTTAAACCACCCGAGTTCGCAAAGCCTGCGGCTAATTTGCCTTGCCACGCTTGTTGTAACCACACCTTAGAACTGGCATCCATAAACGCCTTAAACGGGGCAGAAGCACTGCCCATATACGTCGGGCAACCCATAATAATGGCATCAGCGGCGGCTAAAATATCCCAATCAATATTATCCACCGACAATAAATAGGCATCGACTTCCGCCACTTGGCTGACACCCAAAGCAATATACTCGGCGACGCGCTCGGTATGGCCAAAACCACTGTGATAGACAATTGCGATATTTTTTGCCATTAGCTATGCTTTCCCATTAGCCCTGTTTTTTCATTAGCCTTATTTTTTCATTAACTCAGTCAACCCAATTTAAGCTAACCAAATAATTGAAGCCATACGGCCTGTTGTTTGCTCACGACGATAGGAGTAAAACCGCTTGCTATCGCTGACCGTACACATTTCGCCACCGCTAATCATACCTATGCCTGCTTTGACTAAACGCTGGCGCGCTAACTCATAAATATCCGCCATATATTTGCCATTGGCTTTGACAACAAAAGCACTGGCTGCCGATTTATCGACTTTCATAAAGGCATCACGCACTTCTGCGCCCACCTCAAAAGCACTTGCGCCAATAGCAGGGCCTAACCAACACATCACTTCCGCAGGATTGGTGAATCTTGCCAAGGTATTTTCTAAAATACCATTACACAAACCCCGCCAACCTGCATGAGCAACCGCCACGCGATTACCATTTCTATCGCTAAAAAACACGGGCAGACAATCGGCAGTCATCACCACACACGGCAAACCACGATGAGTTGTTGTTACCGCATCAGCTTCAGGGACGGTTTGTGCCCGTAATTTAGGCTCACTAAAAGCATCAACCACGACCGTACCATGTACTTGCTGCAACCATTGTGGCGGGCCACAGGGGGCAATTTCGTTGAGCGCGGTTAATAATTTACGACGATTTTCGACCACGGCAACGGCATTATCACTCACATGAAAGGCGAGATTAAAACCATCAAACGGCGCAACACTAACACCACCCACACGCGTAGTGACAATAGCGCGCACATTCGCTGGCGCAGGCCATTCGGGAATAATAAAGGAGTCGATTAAACTCATGGGGAACCTCCTCAAGATATCGTCTCGATACGAGTCTAAACATATTTGGACTTACGCGGTTATCGCTTATTTGTTCGCATTTCATGCTCACAAAACGCGCTAATCGCGGTGCGATGCGTAAGTCCTGATCTCACCGACGACGCAGAGATACACTCGAAGGTCTTAACTTACCACGAACTTCAAACAACACTTCGTGACGTGTCTGACCAGATAATGTTTTCAAGCGTAGATGATAACGGCCTCGGCGTGGTTGCCAAGCATAATTATCATGGACACGCCCTAAATGTTGCTCATTTAACCAAAAATGCAGCACTTCGCCGCCTTGATGCGTGCGAAAATAGACTTTTTGTACGGCGACAGGCATATCAGGGTCTAAGGCAATAATCGTTCCATTCACAGGATAGACTATCTTGGGCGTGGTATCGGCTTGATAACTGACCTGACTTTGCTCGGTGCCATCAATAAACCATTCGTCATAACTGGGTTGCGCAAAACCATCAAAACTCACTCGTTGTTGATGCACACCTGCGGGCGCAATCGGGACAACATTGCCGACATTATCAGCCTCTAAATAATTCATAATGCGACTCCAAACAGGAGCAGCACCCGTAATCCCTGAAACATCACGCATCGGTAAACCTTGCATATTGCCCACCCATACCGCGACGGTAAAATGCTGCGAAAAACCGACACACCAATTATCGCGCATATCTTTACTGGTACCTGTTTTTACTGCCGTCCAAAATGGTGTGGCTAAGGGATTTTCATAACCAAAGGTTAAACTACGGGCATTACGGTCACTTAATATATTGTTAATAATATAGGTCGATGGTGCAGATAAAATGCGTTTTTCGGGGGAAAGTGGCGTGGCGGCATTATCACGCAATACCTTATCACGCACTACTTTGGCCTCTCGCCATACGCCACCATTAGCCAAACTACGATAAGCATTGGCTAATTGCCAAACAGTAATATCCGCACCACCTAAGGCCAAGGCGTTACCATAATAATCGGAGGATTCTGTCAGATGAAAACCGACATCATTCAATAATTGCCAAAACGATTCTACGCCCACTTTTGCCAGTGTTAATACCGCAGGCACATTTAACGAACTCGCCAACGCGGTACGCACGGTGACCGCACCTTTAAAGTCGCGCTCATAGTTTTGCGGCACATATAAACCCAAGGGCGTACTGATATTAATCGCGGTATCGTCGAGCACGGAGGCCGCTGTCAGTAAGTTTTCTTGTATTGCCAAGCCATATAAAAATGGCTTTAAGGTTGAACCTGCCTGCCGTGGTGCTTGCACACCATCGACCCATACACTGTCTTCGACTAAACCTGCATTAGCGACATAAGCCAATACTTCGCCTGTGTCATTATTAAGCACAATCGCCGCACCTGCATTGGCTTTTTGGCTGTCTAAGGCTGCGAGTTGGCTACGCAAGGCTTCATAGGCATAATGCTGTAGTTTGGCATCTAACGTGGTGGTCAGTAGTTGGCTTTTATCCGTAAACAAGCGCGAGGCCAAAGCCATGACATCGGGATGTTCGGCAAGCGGTAATTTACGACGATTCAGGCTACTATCGGCCAACGCCCTCACACTCTCACAGTCGGCTTGGTAACCTGCTTTAATTAACACGCAGGCACGAGTAGCAATACGCTCTGCGTTAGCGTTAGGCGCGGCCAATAAACTGACTAAAACAATACTTTCCGCACGATTAACACCACTCGGCAACTTACCAAACAACGCCAAACTTGCCGCGCCTATGCCCTGTAAATCACCACGCCACATCGTTAAATTGAAAAATGCCTCTAAGATTTGCGCTTTTGTCCATTGTTGCTCTAAATGACGAGCCGTTTGTAATTGCTGCCATTTTTTCGCCACCGTCCGACCACCCGTTTGCCAGCGTAAGTCTTTATCTAATAACGCCGTTAGTTGCATGGTGAGTGTACTTGCACCGCGTGTTTTTTGCCCTGTCAGATAGTTGACCGTCGAACGGCTAAACGCGCCCCAATCGACACCCTGATGACGATAAAAATCTCGATCTTCGGTAAATAACAAGGCATCAATTAAAGCGGGAGAAACTTCGTTAAGAGGAATCCAATCAAGGCGATGTTGTTGTTTATTAAGGCGTTGACGGGTGAGTAATTGGCCGTGTCGGTCAAGCAACGAGGCGTAGGAGGATTGCCAACTTTGTTGGACTTGGGGGAAAGTGGGGAGTTCGGTGGCCAATGCCATAGCAGCGTAGAGATAAAAACAAGCTATCTGTAATCCCTGCCTCCATCTAACAATCACTTTTGCCAACCCTCCTAAAAACAAAGGGCGAATCATGATTCGCCCTTCACACGGTAGCAGTAGCAGTTTAGGCGAATAAATTCGCCCCTTTGGGCAAGCACAAGGCATTGCCCCTACTTTATTCCCAAATCACGCGCTGTTTAGTCGCTAACCATTGTTCAGCGTTGGCTAAATAACGGTCTTCGATAATGTTACGTTTGATTTTCATGGTGGGCGTTAAAAAGCCATTTTCCATTGTCCATTGGTCTTTGACCACCACCACATAATCCATACGCTCGTGGTCTTCTAAGGTTTCATTGACGGACTTTAATAACTCTTTAAACTCAGCCGTAAGCGTATCTTTGTCTAAATCGCCACGTTGTAACTCTTTCATGGCATCTAAAGACAACATTAACAAAGCAAACGGTTGTGGTTCGCCAGAACCTGTCGCACACACCACTTCAATTTTAGGATGGTTATTGAGTTTGTTCTCGATAGGCGAAGGCGCAACATATTTACCTTTACTGGTTTTGAACAACTCTTTAACACGGCCTGTAATTTTTAGACGGCCTTTTTCGTCAATTTCACCACGATCACCTGTTTTGAAATAGCCGTCATTGGTCATTTCTTCGGCCATTTTGTCAGGCATTTTGAAATAACCAATCATTTGCGCAGGGCTTTTGACTTCAATTTCGCCATTGCCAGCAATACGATGTTGAACGTCAGGATTAGCCGAACCGACATAACCGACGCGCACTTCGTTGGGTCGAGAAGCATGGGAATAGGCGAAGTTTTCGGACATGCCGTACACTTCTAACAGCTCTAAACCTAAGTTACGATACCATTCAATAATTTGTGGCGGTAACGGCGCAGAACCTGTCAATGCGGTTTTGACTTTGTCCATACCCAATTTGGTGAGAATTTTCTTTTTGACGATTTTTCCTATAATCGGCAAGCTGAACAAAAACTTCTGCTTTTTCATCGGCATTTTTTCGTTCACGCCTAAGTAGAACTTTGTCCACAAACGCGGCACCGACAAGAAAACAGTTGGCTGAGCGCGTTGTAAATCTTTTTGGAAGGTTTCTAAACCTTCGGAGAAAAAGACATGAAAACCAAAGAATAATGACATGGTTTCGACCGCTGCACGTTCGGCAACATGCGCTAACGGTAAGTACGACAACATTCTGTCAAGGCTGCTAAAGCCCCAAATCGACTCCATGCCGCTGGTAATAACAATCATGGTGCGGAAGCTATGCAATACGCCTTTAGGACGGCCTGTGCTACCTGAGGTATAAACAATGGTGGCGATGTCGTCTAAGTCGGGCAGTGTTGGATTTTTCAGCGGCTCGGTTTTGGCAATAATATCTGTCCATTGCGCTTTATTGGCCAACATAGCAGGGGCTAAGGGCGTGGCAATAATCGGCAAAGAGGCGGGAATAACGTCTTTAATTTCTTTCCAACCATCGGCTTTACCATCCATTTTGCCAACGATTAAAGCTTTAGCTTCGCTGTGTTCAAAAATATATTCGGCGGTTTCGCCATTGAGCGTCGGATACAAGGGCACAGTCACGTGGCCAGCCATCCAAATGGCTAAATCCGCCATAATCCAATGGGCGGAATTTCGGCCTAATAAGGCAATATTACTTTTAGGGGGAAGATTTAAGCTTTGAATATACGCAGCGACACGACGAACTTCGTCACCGACTTGTTGCCATGTAAAGTTTTTAACGACACCATCGCCATAAGGCTGTGTCAAATAAATACCACTAGGGGTGGTTTTTTCCCAATACAATAAACAATGTAATAGTGTCTTTTTTTCAGCATTCGTCGTCATTTTTCGTTCCTCGAATCGTGGTTTAGCCCTTGGCTTTACCTTGTGATAACTGTTTGTTGGTGGCGCAAAGACTACCATTGCCTGTGCTTGGTGAAAAGCCTTGTTTAACAAGCGCATCTATTATTCTATGGCCTTAAAATCATTTTTATAGTGGCTTAATGTCAATACAAACACCATAAAAATGCTTTGGGCTGCTTAACTAAGTACCAAAGCGAACGGAAAACGCTGTAAAACTTATGCGTTAGTACTTAGGTCTTTCCGTCGCTATTTTAATTTTCGGCTCGTGAAAGCTGTATATAATCCAGCCAATCACATGATCATTGGAAATATCGCTATGTCTACACTCAAGCAAGCTATCTTAACCATTAGCGAAGCCGACTATTTAGCAGGTGAGCAATTTTCCGATAGTAAACATGAATATATGGACGGCGAAGTCTATGCCATGTCGGGGGCGAGTGCTAACCATAATCGCATTGCGGGTAATTTATATCGTAAGTTGGGCAATCATTTAGAGGGTAAACCTTGCCAACCTTATACTGCCGATATGAAAGTTAAAGTTGATAATAAATTCTTTTATCCTGATGTGTTGGTCGATTGTGCCAATTTAGCAGGTAATAGCTATTTTACGCAAACACCGACGCTAATTGTCGAAGTGTTATCGAAGTCAACACGGCAAACAGACGAAAAACTCAAACGTGCGCTTTATACCCAAATTCCCACTTTGCAAGAATATGTTCTGATTGAGCAAGATTTTGTTGATGTGGAAATTATTCGCCGCCGTACAGGTTGGCAGTCCGAGCATTATTTTTTAGGTGAAGAGATGACCTTTGAAGCGGCTGGTTTAACCATGAGTGTCGAGGATATTTATTATCGGGTGGATAATAGTGATGTGGCAGAGTGGTTAGAGAAGAAGGCGACGGAGTTGGAGTGATGGTAATCATGCTTGTAGCTTTACAACGCAGTGAGTCAGCGTAGCTCGTGTGACAACACGGAAATTACAACGATAGTTAAATAAGTCATTGTTTTATAATAAAATCCCGTATTATCATACGGGCTACGCTTGCTCAAGTGGCATAAAATCATAGCCTGCCTCTGTCAACTCATTGCCCCATTCTTCAAGTAAAAATCGGTAAATCTGCTTAAAAATATCTCGAGGATTTTGGATATTCCATTCGTAAGGAAAACGTCGCCCCTCATCTTCATTTTCTTGAAAGATGAATGCAAAATCAGTCTTTGAATTAAGCAATTTATCTTTAAGCATATTCACTAATACGACTTTGTGTTGAACGGTCAAATCTCGATTCTCAACAGGAAAAAAAAATTCATCTAGTAAGAGTTTTAATTGAACAGGATTATTGGGATCAAAACCATTAAGATATTCTTCGAGTTCTTCTCGGTCATATAAATCATAAAAGTAGCCAACAAAATATCCAAGTCCTACAAGCGAAAAATCAAGATCGGTATAAGGTACTAACAACATCACACATCACTCCTATTTATTGGGGAATGCCGTAAAAGGCATTCCTGTTTGCCGATCAAAATTTACCGTCCAACCATATAAT
>JBKJUH010000121.1:0-8710 GCA_046590075.1 Agitococcus sp. | reverse complement strand
GATGATGCTAATAAGAATCTGGTTGAAGGCTTACAACTGACCCATCGGGTGTTTTTAGAAACACTGAAAAAATTTGGTGTCGATACCGTTGATCCTACAGGGCAAGCCTTTAATGCTGAATTTCACCAAGCGGTAGCGACTCAGCCGAGTTCAGAGGCGAATCCTGCCAATACCGTGGTGACGGTATTCCAAAAAGGCTATACCTTGTCGGGTCGTTTGTTACGTCCTGCCATGGTAGTTGTGGCGCAATAATTAGGATATTGAGCGAAAAAAAGACCTTGAAAAAAATGCGGTCATCGCCATATCACAGTCATAGAAAATTAATCCTATTGGGAGCAAGAACATGGGCAGAATTATTGGTATCGACTTAGGCACAACTAACTCGTGCGTAGCGGTAATGGAAGGCGACAAAGTTAAAGTTATCGAAAATGCAGAAGGCGCGCGTACTACGCCGTCAATTGTTGCTTATGCCGACAACAACGAAATTTTAGTGGGTGCGGGTGCAAAACGCCAAGCAGTCACCAATCCAAAAAATACCTTATTTGCCGTTAAGCGTTTGATTGGCCGTAAGTTTAAAGATGATGTGGTGCAAAAAGACATCAGCATGGTGCCTTACGAAATCGTCGGCGCAGATAATGGTGACGCATGGGTTTCAGTACGTGGCAATCGTATGGCGCCGCCGCAAATTTCGGCAGAAGTGCTAAAGAAAATGAAAAAGACCGCCGAAGATTACCTAGGCGAGCCAGTCACCGAAGCCGTTATTACCGTACCTGCGTACTTTAACGATTCGCAACGTCAAGCCACCAAAGATGCGGGTCGTATTGCGGGTTTAGAAGTGAAACGTATCATTAACGAACCCACCGCAGCCGCGTTGGCGTTTGGTATGGATAAACGTGAAGGCGACCGTAAAATTGCCGTTTACGACTTGGGTGGTGGTACCTTCGATATCTCCATTATTGATATTGCCGATGTCGATGGCGAGCAATCCTTTGAAGTATTAGCCACCAACGGCGACACTTTCTTGGGTGGTGAAGATTTTGATATGTTGTTAATCGACTATCTGGCTGACGAGTTCAAAAAAGAGCAAAGCATCAACCTCAAAGGTGACCCTTTGGCGATGCAACGTCTGAAAGAAGCGGCCGAAAAAGCAAAAATCGAATTGTCTTCAGCACAACAAACAGATGTGAATTTACCGTACATTACTGCCGATAACACGGGTCCTAAACACTTGAACATCAAAGTGACGCGCGCCAAGTTAGAGTCATTAGTGGAAGGTTTGGTTGAACGTACCATTGCACCATGCAAAATTGCGCTGAAAGATGCAGGGTTGAGCATTGACCAAATTGGTGACGTGATTTTGGTCGGTGGCCAAACGCGTATGCCGTTAGTGCAACAAAAAGTGAAAGAGTTTTTTGGTAAAGAGCCACGTAAAGACGTGAATCCTGATGAAGCCGTTGCCGCAGGTGCTGCGATTCAAGGTTCAGTATTGTCTGGTGACCGTACTGACGTCTTGTTGTTAGACGTAACCCCGTTGACTTTGGGTATCGAAACCATGGGTGGGGTGATGACGGCGGTGATTGAGAAAAACTCGACGATTCCGACCAAGAAATCACAAGTATTCTCAACTGCCGATGACAACCAAACGGCGGTAACGATTCAAGTGTTTCAAGGCGAGCGCAAAATGGCTCAGCACAACAAAATGTTAGGTAATTTTAATTTGTCGGATATTCCGCCTGCGCCACGCGGTATGCCACAAATTGAAGTGACCTTTGACATTAATGCCGATGGTATCTTGCACGTGTCGGCGAAAGACAAAGGCACAGGCAAAGCGCAAAGCATCGTCATTAAAGCCAATTCGGGTTTGAGTGAAGATGAAATCAAACAAATGGTGCGTGATGCCGAAGCCAATGCCGAAGAAGACAAAAAGTTTGGTGAATTAGTCGATGCACGTAATCAAGCCGATAACTTGGTTCATGCCACTCGCAAAACCTTAAAAGATGTGGGCGACAAAGCAACGGATGCCGAAAAAGCCTCTATCGAAGCCGCCGTGAGCGAGCTAGAAGAAGCGATGAAAGGCAACGACAAAGACGCAATTACTGCCAAAACAGAAGCGTTAAGCGCAGCCTCGTTGCCCTTGATGCAAAAACTTTATGCTGACCAGCAAGGTGCAGAAGGCCAACAGCAACCAACAGCTAACAACAAAGCCGATGACGGTGTTGTTGATGCTGAGTTTGAAGAAGTTAAGTAAGTTGTAGTCTCGTCCGTACGCAAATGCGGACGATGACTGAAAGTATTCCCCTCCTTGGAGGGGCAGGGGTGGGTTCAGTATCGGCAAAAAGCTACGGCTTGCGTCTTCCACTAACACACCCCTAAATCCCCTCTCAAGAGGGGACTTAATACTTCTTTAGAGATGCTTTTATTTAGAATTCCCCAACGCCAATCCCATATTGGCGTTTGTTGTTTCAGTGGAGAAGCCAAAAATGGCGAAGCGCGATTATTATGAAATCTTGGGCGTGGCCAAAGATGCCAACGACGAAGAACTCAAAAAAGCTTATCGCCGTTTGGCGATGAAGTTCCATCCTGACCGTAATCCTGACAATAAAGAAGCCGAAGAAAAATTCAAAGAAGGCAATGAAGCCTACGAGATTTTATCCAACGCTGACAAACGTGCCGCTTATGACCGTCATGGTCACGCAGGTGTTGACCCAAGCATGGGTGCTGGCGCAGGTGGCTACAGTGGTGGTGGTAGTGGCTTTTCTGATATTTTTGAACATATTTTTGGTGGTCAACCACGTGGTGGTGGCGGTGGTAGTCGCCAACGTGGTGGCTCGGACTTGCAATATACCCTTGAGCTAACGCTGGAAGAAGCGGTTAACGGGGTGAAAAAGCAAGTGCGCTTTACCACCGCAGCAGCGTGTGAAGTGTGTGATGGTTCAGGCGCAAAAAAAGGCTCAGGCATGACCACTTGTCGTACCTGTGGTGGTGCAGGTCAAGTGCGTATGCAACAAGGCTTTTTTACCGTTCAACAAACCTGCCCGACCTGTCGTGGTCGTGGCCAAATGATTAAAGATCCTTGTGGTTCTTGTAACGGTGAAGGACGTACCAATAAACCAAAAACCTTAGAAGTGGCGATTCCAGCAGGTGTGGACACAGGCGATAAAGTGCGTTTAACGGGCGAAGGTGAAGCAGGTGCCAATGGTGCGCCCACAGGCAATTTGTTTGTGCAAGTCGTGGTTAAAGAGCACCCAATTTTTAAACGTGATGGCGCGGATTTGTATTGTGAAGTGCCGATTAGCTTCCCTGATGCCGCTTTAGGCGCAGAGTTAGAAGTCCCAACGCTGGACGGTAAAGTGAAGCTAAAAGTACCTGAAGGCACACAAACAGGCAAAATGTTCCGTTTACGTGGCAAAGGCGTGAAACCTGTGCGTGCTTATGATGTTGGCGATATGTTGTGTCGAGTGATTGTCGAAACACCCGTACAGTTGACCAGTAAGCAAAAAGAGCTATTACGTGACTTTCAAGACAGCTTAGACGGCAACGACAAACAGTCACCGCATAAAAAAACCTTTTTTGACGGCCTGAAAGACCTATTCTCTTAAATTCCTGCTTGCGTGCTGTCGCTAACACTGGCACGCTTTAGCTTTAAGAATTAGAACCTACGCCGCATCGCTGCGTAGGTTTCAACGGTTATAAAGGAGAGGAGCGATGACCCGTATTGCAATTTGTGGTGCCGCAGGCCGTATGGGGCGAGCATTAATTCACGCCGTTGAATCGCGCTCTGATGTCACCTTAGCCGCCGCTATTGAGCGGAAGGGTAACTCTCTCATTGGTGCTGATGCAGGTGAAATGGCCGCCCTCAGTCCCAAAGGCATTAAAATCAATCAATCGCTCGCCAGTCAAATCGATGATGTCGATATTGTCATCGACTTTACTTCCCCCGAAGCCACCATCGCCAATGTTGCCTTGTGTAGACAAGAAGGCAAAGGCATTGTCATTGGCACAACAGGTTTAAGCGAAGCGCAAAAACAGATTCTCATTGAAGCCAGCCATGACATTCCTATTGTTTATTCGGGTAATTATTCGGTGGGCGTGAATGTGTCCTTAAAGCTGTTGGAGTTAGCGGCTAAAGCCTTTGGTGATACCGTCGATATTGATATTTTAGAAGCACATCATCGTTACAAAGTCGATGCACCATCGGGTACAGCATTGATGTTGGGTGAAGCCGTCGCAGGTGCATTAGGCCGTGACCTAAAAGACGTGGCTTGTTACTCCCGCGAAGGTCATACGGGTGTCCGCGACCGTAAAACGATTGGTTTTCAGAGTATTCGTGGTGGCGATATTGTTGGTGACCATACGGTGTATTTTATGGGTGAAGGTGAGCGAGTCGAGATTCGTCATGTTGCCACCAGTCGCATGAACTTTGCCAATGGTGCAGTACGCGCGGCGGCATGGTTAAAAACACGGTCGGCAGGTTTGTATGATATGCGTGATGTGTTGGGCTTAAAATAAGCGACAGTTAATATTCAAGGGGCGTAAGCCCCTTTTTTATGGAATAAAAATGATGACGAAACGAATTCTGGTGATTTTGGGGCATCCTGCTGGCGATAGTTTTTGTGGTGCTTTAGTCAATAGTTATGTTGACGGCGCACAAGCAGCAAACGCAGAAGTCAAGGTGATACGTTTAGGCGAGCTAACGTTTAATCCCATACTGTTAGGCTATAAAACCAACATCCCGTTAGAGCCAGATTTAGTGCTGGCACAACAAGCCATCACATGGGCAGAACATATCGTTTTTGTTTATCCGCTGTGGTGGGGAGCAATGCCTGCCTTACTGAAAGGTTTTATTGACCGTACCTTTATGCCAAGTTTTGCTTTTAAATATCGAGACAAGTCGGCAATGTGGGATAAGTTATTGACGGGTCGAAGTGCGCGTTTGATGGTCACGATGGATTGGCCACCGTGGTATTTTAAATGGGTAAATCACATGCCCAATCATTATCAAATGAAAAAAACGATTTTAGAGTTTTGTGGTATTAAACCTGTACGTATTTCGAGTTTTGGTGCCATTAAAGGCTCAAGTAGTCAACAAAAAGAAAACTGGTTAGCGGAAGCAAAAAAACTTGGCCGACAATTGAAATAATATTGACTCTTTTCAGCATGCCTGTATTGTAGTATTTTAACATTTCGCGCCATAACAACAATAATAGGAGCGCATCATGTTCAAAGGCTTATTTGTGACGGGTTCAATGCTGGGCATGCTCGGCGATTTTGTCCAAGAGCAAAAAATCACCATTCCTGAAGTGGATGAAGCAATAGCCCAATATGGCTCGCAAAGTCGTGTTGCTATGCAGTTATGGACGAGTTTACTGCAGAAGGTCGAAGAAGCCGTCAATATTCCCGCGTTGGGTTTAGCAATTGGAAGTCGTATTGCGCCGCGCCATGTCGGGGTTTTGGGTTATTTGGCGTTGTCTTGTCAAAGCTTAGGCGAAGCGTTAACGCGGTTTTCGCGCTATCAACGTTTAGTTTATGACGTCAATCCCTTTAATGTCTGTATTGACGACCAAGGCATCGAGTTAAGCTGGGGCATTGAATATGGCAAACCTGGCCCTTTAGCCGACGAAAGCTCGATTGCCGCGTTGTTTAGTTTTATTCGTATTCTCACCAATCGGCCGCTGTATCCTTCTTATGTCAGCTTTGTTAATCCTCAGCCTGACAATATCAAACTCTATGAAGATTTTTTTCATTGTCCCGTTATCTTTGAAGATAGTGCCACGCGTGTCCGTTTTCCCTTAGAGTTTTTGGCGGCACCGTTATTACACGGCGACCCTACGTTGTTGGATTTATTGTCGCAACAAGCCGAAACCCTGTTATTAGTATTGCCTAAAGCCGATGCCTTTGAAGAAAGGCTGCAACAAATCATCGTTCAGTGTTTGCACGAAGGCGAGCCAACTTTGCCCGCCGTTTCGGCGTATTTAGCCTTATCAACACGAACTTTACAACGACGTTTACAAGAGCGTGGTTTGGTATTTCAGGATATTTTAGAGCATACGCGTCGTGAATTGGCGGTACGTTATTTAGAAGATAAAAGCCTATCGTTAACGGATATTGCCTTATTGTTGGGTTATTCTGAGCAAAGTGCGTTTAATCGGGCGTTTAAGCGTTGGTACGAGCAGCCACCCAAAAGTTATCGTAAGCAGTTGTTGGCGAAAAAGAAGAGATGATTGGGAGTATATGTGAAACGTCCTTGTTCAGCGTAGCAGAGCAAATTAGCTGTTGTCAGCTTTGACCTTGAAGCTATAGCCGTCTTTGGTTTGGGTAAAAATAAACTGTTTTTTCTTCTTTTTACCCGAGCGGCTAAGAATAACTTGTTGTTTGTCATTTTCTTTTTCTTCTGAGGCAACAATATCATCTTTTTCGGCGAGCATTAACACCAAATCAAATAAGTCAGGGTGTTTGCACAATACCTCGCGTAACGTTTTTTTGGCGCCCATTATCGTATCTCGTTAAATAATTTGTTCATTCTACCCATATACGCACCCTGTAATTATGACAGAAAGATGAAACTTTTGGGGATAGACTTGGTTTGAGGCTTGTATCTATTCGTGAGGCTTTTTAGATTAGCCGTTTGACTTCGATCAGGGAGCTACAAACGGAGAATATAAAGAAACTTTCGCATTGGTACTTAGTTTCTAAAACCACAAACAGATTTAAGTCCATACGGCTAATATTTATAATCCAAGATGCAAACTATTTATTTGCTGGATTGTATGGCGAAGATTAAGCTCCATGCAATCTAAAAACGACAGAGCATTTCATCATGGATTTCGCCTATTCTGCCAAAGCGCAAGACTATATCGCTCGGTTACACACCTTTATGGCGCAGGAAGTTTATCCTGCCGAAAAAACCTATTATCAAGGCTTTAGTCATAGCCCAGACCATAGACAATGGCGGCAGCCTGAGATTATGGAAACGCTGAAAACCAAAGCCAAAGCCGCAGGTTTATGGAATTTGTTTTCGCCTCATGCCGACCACGGTTTAAGTAATGCCGACTACGCACCATTAGCGGAAATGACGGGTCGCTCTTTTCTTGCCCCTGAAGTATTTAACTGCAACGCGCCAGATACGGGCAATATGGAAGTATTGATTAAATACGGCTCGCCCGAACAGCAAAAACAATGGCTAGAGCCATTATTAGCAGGTGAAATTCGCTCGGCATTTTGTATGACTGAACCCGATGTTGCTTCCAGCGATGCCACCAATATGCAAGCGACAGCAATTGTTGACGGTGATGAAGTGGTGCTGAATGGCCGTAAATGGTGGAGTTCAGGTATTGGCCATCCCCATTGTAAGGTGCTGATTTTTATGGCGTTGACCGACCCAACTGCCGAAAAGCATCGCCAACACTCAATGGTCTTAGTACCCTTAGATAGTGTCGGGGTAAAGATTGAACGCATGTTGCCTGTTTTTGGTGTTTATGACGAACCCTTTGGTCATGGTGAAGTGACGTTTACTAATGTTCGTTTGCCTGTCAGTAGCATTATTGCAGGCGCAGGACGTGGTTTTGAAATTGCTCAAGGGCGTTTAGGGCCGGGGCGGATTCATCATTGTATGCGTGTGTTGGGTGCTTCGGAGCGTGCCTTAGAGTTATTGTGCCAACGATCAATGACGCGGGTGGCATTTGGCAAACCCTTAGCTAAACTGGGGGGTAATGCTGATATCGTCGCCAATTGTCGGATGGCGATTGAGCAAGCACGATTGTTAACACTGAAAGCGGCATGGATGATGGATACTGTTGGTGTCAAAGGAGCGATGAGCGAAATTTCGCAAATCAAAGTCATTGCTCCGAATGTGGCTCAACAGGTGATTGATGCTGCGATACAAATTCATGGTGCAGCAGGTTTGTCGGATGATTTTCCGTTAACGGCATTATTTGCTTATGCGCGGATATTACGTTTGGCGGATGGCCCTGATGAAGTACATCGGGGTTTGATTGCGAAGTTGGAATATAAAAAGCATTTGGCGAAGTTGGGTGGTTAAGTGTTAATCCTATTTGTTTGCGCCAGTTCGTTTTGCCCTTGCCTGCCGCAGGCCTCACTTTTGTTACGACAAAAGTAAGCAAAACCATTTGTGGCGCATAACTCGGCATCCATGCCTCAAACAGATGCGCCACAGCATCCCTGCAAAGGCAAAAACAACAGCATAAAGTTTGTGTGAGTGCCTATGTTTTGGGGCAAGTTTTAATAAACAACAAGGATAATAATGGACAACCTACTCGATAAAGCCAGCACAGTGCGTCAAGGTGAAGAACTTGATTTGGTACGTGTTGATGCTTTTCTCAAAGCTCACATTGCCGATTTAGACGGACAACCGACACTGGAGCAATTTGCAGGTGGCGCGTCCAATCTGACCTATTTAGTGCGTTATCCCGAACAGGATTTGATTTTGCGTCGGCCACCGTTTGGTCATAAAGCTAAGTCAGCCCATGATATGTTGCGTGAAGCCAAGATTATGACTGCGCTGAAGCCCGTTTATCGTTATGTGCCGACAGTATTGGCAAGCTGTCACGATACAGCAATAATGGATGCCGATTTTTATGTCATGGAACGCATTAAAGGCATTATTCCCCGTCAAAATTTGCCCAAAGGTTTAGCACTTTCGCCCGAAGATACCCGTCAATTGTGCCTGAATGTTATAGATAAAATGATTGAA
>JBKJUH010000098.1:0-3168 GCA_046590075.1 Agitococcus sp. | reverse complement strand
ATTACGACAAAGTGCCAACTAAATTTGCTAACTGGACGGCAGACCAGTTCCGCGAAGCAGCTATTCGTGTGGTACCACCTGCTACTGCCCGTCGTGGTAGTTTTATTGCCCGTAATGCCGTGTTAATGCCGTCTTATGTCAACATTGGTGCGTATGTGGATGAAGGCACCATGGTAGACACATGGGCAACGGTTGGCTCCTGCGCGCAAATTGGTAAAAACGTGCATTTGTCTGGTGGTGTGGGTATTGGTGGTGTATTAGAGCCATTACAAGCAGGGCCGACGATTATTGAAGATAACTGCTTTATTGGCGCACGTTCGGAAGTGGTTGAAGGTGTGATTGTTGAAGAAGGCTCAGTCTTGTCGATGGGTGTTTACATCGGCCAGTCCACCAAGATTTTTGACCGTGAAACAGGCGAAGTCCATTATGGCCGCGTGCCTGCGGGTTCGGTTGTTGTGTCGGGTTCATTGCCGTCTAAATGTGGTACTTACAGCTTATACGCTGCTATTATCGTCAAAAAAGTCGATGCCAAAACGCGTAGCAAAGTCGGTTTGAATGAGTTGTTGCGGGTCGATTAAGCAAGCCCTATCCCTATTTCATCAATCTATAGCGATCTACGCTTCTTTTGATAAAAGCACTAAATAGGGATATGGTCATGAAATTCCCCTCCTCGGAGGGGCTAGGGGTGGGTTTAATCGCACAAAAAGTGCTTTTTACTAATAACACACCCCTAACCCCTCTCAAGAGGGGAACTTATTCATTACTCAAAATTTGTGTAGCTCCTCTCCCATCAAGAAGAGGGAGTTTGCAGGACAAATAAAATATGCTCACTATTTACGGCATTAAAAATTGCGACACCATGAAAAATGCTTTTTTATGGCTTGATGAAAACAACATCACTTATCAATTTCACGATTATAAAAAATCAAACTTAGCAGAAAAAACACTAGACGAATGGATAACTGCTTTAGGTTGGGAAAGGATCGTCAATCAAAAAGGTACAACGTGGCGTAAGTTAGCCTTAGATAAAAATACGCTCGATAATCAAACTATTAAACCGATTATTTTACAAAATTTAAGTATGATTAAACGACCATTATTGGTGTTAGATAATGGTCAAATAGTGTTGGGGTTTGATAAAGAGGAATGGCAAAAAACATTGACTGTGATGACTTTGTAGTCCCTAAACAATACGGGGTTTAGACGGCGTTAAGGTAAAAGACAGTGAATTGGGCGAATCGCCATTTTATTAAACGCAACTCGTCAACGAACGATTAAACGTGACCAAAAATTTAAAACCTTCCGTTATAGTCAATGGCTCAAACCTTAGCCTAAACCACTTTCACTACTAGCAATTGGCTTATCTGTAAAAAGATACTGCTTCATCTCTTTAGAAAATCTTGCATCTTTGCGCTGAATCCACTCCAATACCATAGCTGCATGTTCCTTCTCTTCGTCGCGATTATGCTCAAGGATTGCCTTTAGTTCTGGATCTTTGCAGGTTTCTGCGCGTTGGTTGTACCAATCAATCGCTTCCAACTCTTCCATGAGCGACACAATGGCGCGGTGCATATCGCGAGTTTCAAGCGATAATTCGTCTGTAGGCTCATGATAACCAACACTAGACATCTCATTCTCCTAATCATCGCGTAAAGGTCAGGACTTTCGCATCGCACCGCGATTAGCGCGTTTTGTGAACATAAGGCCGCCTAAAGCGGCTGAAATGTGAACAAATAAGCGATAACCGCGTAAGTCCGATTAGTGCAACATCCGAGGAACCGCTAAACGAAACGCAGGAATAAGCGCATCAAAATGAGTGCCATTATCATCAATCATGCCATAAGAGCCGTGCATACTACCGACGGGTGTTTTTAACACTGCACCACTACTGTATTGATAGGTTTCACCTGCGGCAATGGACGGTTGTTCGCCAATAACGCCATCGCCACGCACCTCTTCGGTGCGTGCCTCACCATCGGTAATCACCCAATGGCGCGTTAATAAACGGGTGCGTTGTTCGCCCTGATTGGTAATGCTAATGTGGTAAGCAAAAACAAAACGCAAATCTTGAGGACTCGATTGTTCGGCTAAATATTCGGTTTTTACTTTTACCGCAATGTGATGCTCTAGTTCAGACATGACGACTCAATTGGTTAGTAAGTTGGACAAATTGTTGCACACTCAACACTTCAGCGCGTAATCCTGAGTGAATACCGACAGCGGCAAAATCGTCTTCGCTGGCCATATTTTTCAGGCAATTACGCAAGGTTTTACGGCGTTGATTAAACGCAGTGCTGACCACTTTTTGGAGCAGGGCTTCGTTAGTGCAAGTATAGGGGGAATTTGTCCACGGTGTCAGTTTTACTACCGCGGATTGTACTTTTGGTGCAGGATTAAACGATTCAGGCGGCACAGCTAACAACCAATCAACCTGACAACGATACTGCACCATGACACTTAAACGGCCATAATCGGCGGTATCGGGTTCTGCGCCTAAACGGTCAACGACTTCTTTTTGCAACATAAACGCCATATCACTAATGATATCGGCATGGTGTAACAAATGAAAAATTAGGGGTGTCGAGATGTTGTACGGTAAATTACCAATCACGCGTAATTTTTGCCCTTCTTGCGCAAACTGCCGATAGTCAAAGCCTAAGGCATCGGCTTGATGTAAATCCAATTCACCTAGGCCTGCTAAGGTGGTGGGCAAACGTGCGGCTAAATCACGGTCAAGCTCAACCACATGCAGCTTTTGCAAAGCAGGTAATAAATACTTAGTAATAGCCCCTAAACCTGGCCCAATTTCAACAACATTCTGCCCCACTTGGGGCGCAAATAGCTGGATGATGCGTTGAATGATGGTGTCGTCTTGCAAAAAGTTTTGGCCAAAACGTTTACGCGCTTTGTGGCCTTGCAGGGAGTCGGTCATGGTGATGATAATTAAGCTATATTGAGAATCGGCGAATAGTAGCAGGATTGACAGAAAACTCGGTTTTATTTTGTCATCAGCGGCAAAATAAGCCTACTAATGACTAATATGAATGTTTTTAATTAAGAGTTCTATGACGACAAACCAGCCATCACTGCCGCCATCTTTAACGCTGCCAATAAGCTGCCTGCATCGGCTTGATGTAAATCCAATTCACCTAGGCCTGCTAAGGTGGT
>JBKJUH010000071.1:0-3482 GCA_046590075.1 Agitococcus sp. | reverse complement strand
CATAATGGCTAACAAGGCCAGTATTACCATGCCGCCTTTATCACTCGTTAATAAACGTTGTACCAGCATGATTAAGACTCCACCGCACGGCCTTTTTGCGGAAATAATCCACGTGGACGCTTTTGAATAAAGAGGATGATAAACACCAAGACCAAAATTTTAGCTAACACCGCACCTGCATACGGCTCCAGAAACTTGTTAGCAATGCCTAGACCAAAAGCTCCCACCAATGTCCCCCACAAATTACCGACACCACCAAACACCACCACTAAAAAGGAGTCGATAATGTAAGCTTGACCTAAATTCGGGCCGACATTGGTCAGTTGTGATAAGGCCACGCCTGCAATGCCCGCAATACCTGCGCCCAAACCAAAAGTCATGGCATCTATCCAGTCGGCACGTACACCCACCGCGCGCGCCATCGAGCGATTTTGCGCTACTGCGCGTAACTTCAAGCCCAAACTGGTACGTTTGAGCACGATCAACAGCACCGCAAACACCACTAAGGCAAACATCAAAATATATAAACGGTTATAGGTGAGGGATAACACAGGATTAATTTCTAATGAGCCGCTCATCCATTCAGGCGAGGCCACCGCACGATTTAACGGTGAGAAAATTGAACGTACCGCTTGTTGTAAAATTAAACTAATGCCAAACGTCGCCAACAAGGTTTCTAAGGGACGACCATATAAATGACGAATAACACCGCGCTCAATAGCAATACCGACTAAACCTGCCACCACAAAAGCGGCAGGAATCGACAACAACAAACTCATGCCCAGTTGTTGGGGGAAAATTTGTTGAATGACATAGGTGGTATAAGCACCAAGCATCATCAATTCGCCGTGCGCCATGTTAATAACGCCCATGACACCAAAAGTAATGGCTAAACCCACGGCGGATAACAACAATACCGAGCCTAAACTCAAGCCAAAAAAGACGTTTTCAGCGACTTGATAAACTTTTAATTGGTTTTCTAAGGCGGTGAGTGAGGCTTTAGCGGCATATTTAACTTCGTTGGCACTGTCGTTATCGGCCACCTCTTGTAAACGGGCGCGTACTTCGGGATATAAAGACTCGCTTAATTGATGTACTGCTTCGGTGCGTATGGCGATATCTTCGCTTTGTAATTGCAATAAACTACTCACCGTTTGTAAGGCGGATTTTACTTGCTTATCGGTTTCTTTTTGCAGTTGCTCATTGATGATGGGCAACATGGCAATATCAGGCTCATTACTAATTAATTGTTTAGCGGCGGCGAGGCGCAAATTTTTATCGGCAGACGATAATTGCAAACGGGCGATAATGGCGCGTAATTCACCGCGTAAGGCATTATTTAACGGAATGGTATCGAGCGTAAATTGCGATGATTTACCGATGCTTTTGCCTGTCAAGGCATCTATTGCCTCAGGGTCTTCACCTTCGGTGGCAACAATTAACACTTGGGTCGGATTAGCCGCGTTACTGTTTAATTGACCGTCAACAAGGGCATTTAAAATCGCTAATACTTGCGGTTCGGTACGGCTGGCTAACTGTTGAATTAATGCGGATCGAAGTTCAAAGTCTTCGGCTTGTACTAATTGACTTAATAACGAGGGTAAATCAGCAGCAGGGATAATAGCGACTGCGGCTTCTGGGCTTGCTACTTCCGTTATTGATTCGCTGACCACGTATTCTGCGTCTGTGACTTCTTCGGCAAACACTAAGGTGCTTTGTAAACTAAATAAACAGAGTAAAGTCATTATCGCACTGATTAATACTTTCACAGACTTTTCCCCTTGAGGCTAGAAATGGCGTCGATCATGGCAACAGTAGCCCGTATGCAATACGGGACAACCGTCGACGATGTGCCCTTAACCCCTGTTGTTACGATAAGTATCTACACATCTTTTTTATAAGCACTCAATGAGTATATGAGCATGAAATTCCCCTCCTCGGAGGGGCTAGGGGTGGGTTTAATCGCACAAAAAAAGTGCTTTTTACCACTAACACACCCCTAACCCCTCTCAAGAGGGGAATTTAACTCATTCATCACTCTAAAGTTGTGTAGTTACCCTATGGTTTTTACAACAGCTACACACTGGACGCCTTTAGGTTTGGGCGAATAAATTCGCCCCTACGATTTAAAACACTTGACCCGAACACTTCTTAGTTACAGTGTTGTAGTTACCGCACTTCAATTTCACCCAGTCAGCGGTAATATTTTTGCTGTCAGGTAAAAAGTCAGACCACGCATCACCCTTAACTAAACCTTTGGTTTTCCAAACCGTAGAAATTTGGCCATTGGCTTGAATTTCACCAATTAACACAGGCTTGGTAATGTGATGGTTAGGCAACATTTCGGAAATTCCACCCGTTAAGTTGGGTGATTTAATCCCAATGATGGCGGCTGCCACTTTGTCGGTATCGGTAGATTTAGCTTTTTCTACCGCTTGAACCCACATATTAAAACCAATGACGTGTGCTTCCATGGGGTCGTTAGTCACGCGTTTAGTGTCTTTCGTAAAGGCTTGCCATTTTTTGATAAAGGCCTTGTTGGCAGGGCTTTTTTCGCTCATGAAATAGTTCCATGCCGCTAAATGGCCGACCAATGGCTTGGTATCAATACCTGACAACTCTTCTTCACCGACCGAGAACGCGACTACAGGAATTTTCCCTGCCGTTACTCCTTGATTACCTAACTCTTTATAAAAAGGAACGTTAGCATCACCGTTAATAGTAGAAACTACAGCAGTTTTTTTACCTGCCGAGCCAAACTTTTTAATATCAGAAACAATACCTTGCCAATCGGAATGACCAAAGGGCGTGTAATTGATCATGATATCTTCTTGCTTGACACCTTTCGCTTTTAGGTATGACTCTAAAATCTTGTTAGTGGTACGCGGATAGACATAATCTGTACCTGCTAACACCCAACGTTTTGTGCCTAATTTCATTAGGTAATCAACCGCAGGAATCGCTTGTTGATTCGGTGCTGCGCCTGTGTAAAAGACGTTTTTAGATGATTCTTCGCCTTCGTATTGCACGGGGTAAAACAGTAAGCCATTTAATTCTTCAATCACAGGCAATACCGATTTGCGTGATACCGATGTCCAGCAACCAAAAATGGCAGAAACTTTATCTTTTTGAATCAATTGACGAGTTTTTTCGGCAAACAATGGCCAGTTAGACGCAGGGTCAACCACCACTGGCTCTAACTTTTTACCTAACACACCACCTTTTTTGTTTTGCTCATCAATCAGCATTAACATGGTGTCTTTTAAGGTCGTTTCCGAAATGGCCATTGTTCCCGATAAGGAGTGCAAGATACCAATTTTAATGGTATCTGCTGCCTGTACGGTAATACTACTCATCGCCAATGTTGCTGCAATCATGGCTGATGATAGGGTTTTTAGCAGGGTTTTCATGTTTTTCTCTCTCCATTGAAATGACAAGTCTGACTTACAAAGTCATGAGTTGGACACCGAGGCCGATTGCCG
>JBKJUH010000424.1:0-7396 GCA_046590075.1 Agitococcus sp. | reverse complement strand
TCGGTAGCGACATCGTTACCCATTTGATAAAGAAATTTACCATAACGTAACCACGGCATATTGCGCGTACTTGATGGGATATCTTGCGATTGTACGCGTGATAAAGCAGCATCGGCTTCTCGAGGAAGGCCGAACTCGGTATATAAATCGCCCAACAAGCTTTCGGTTTCGGCATCATCGTCGGTAAATAAGCCTTTATTCTTATCGAGAATAACGGAGTTTAAGGCCGAAAAATGATGACCCATGTGGTAGTCATAATAAATTTGACCAAACTCAGGCTCACGCGTGTCCGTAGAAACATCTAAACGTTTCTGAAGGTCAACGGCCAACACAGGTTGGCTGAATGCTGTAATGGCCAAGGCGATAACAGTATATCGCCCTGTAAAGTCCGCTATCCGCTTCATAGTATTGTTTTATCCCAATGGCGATTTAGTTTTTGCTTTCCCATTCACGGAAGTTAAACAGGGCAGGTTGAACTTTGGAGTTGTCATCGCCAGCTTTGATTTCAACAATTTTACGTAAACTATTTTTAGTGAAGCTGTAGTTTACGGTGCGTTGAAAGTCTTTGCCTGTAGAGTCGTACGCCGTCACAACGGCTTGCATGGTATGTGCGCCGCTATTGACGTTACCCATAAATAGTCGATGTAAACCGCCTTTGCCCAAAGCAACGGTTTCTTGCTCGGAGTAGGTGTGGTAACTGACAATTTGGTCATCGACAGTGAGCTTAACATCAACTAAGCGGATTTTGCTGCCTGCGTTGACACCCATTAAGACAGTAGTGCTAGAGCTAGGAAACAACAATTCGTTTTCGAGTTGCGTCACGTCACGGTTGAGTGATAAGACTTCGGATTTGAGGTCTTGTAAGTCGGATGGAAGGCTAGACTCACCTGCAGCAAGACAATTAGCCGCAGAAAAAGCTGTAAGACAGCCAACGAGAAGTAAAGAATATCCCTTGTTCATGATAATAATCAGTCGCTATGGTTAAAAATATCAGCGCATCTATGATAAGTCGAATACGCTACGAAAATCAAAGCCGTTTGCGATTAACGCATAAGGAAAGCCGACAGTCAAAGGGTGTTTTGCGCTTAAAAGTGAAGAGCTCAGCGTATTTGCCTGCTATTGAACATCCGTTGGACGTTTTTTGTTGAGTTGCAGTATAAAATCTCAGTTTTCTTCGACTTCATCAAAGAGATACAAATATGCAAATTGTTGCTGACGAGAATATGGCATTAGTGCGCGAGTTTTTTGGCGATTTAGGTGATTTACACTGTTATGCAGGTCGACAACTTTCCTCCCTACAAGCTAAAAATGCTGATGTGTTGTTGGTACGTTCAGTGACGACAGTCAATCAAAGATTGTTAGCAGAAAGCAACGTTCGTTTTGTGGGCAGTGCCACCATCGGTGCTGACCATTTAGACACGGCTTGGTTAGCGTCGAACCAAATTCAGGTAACGACTGCGCCAGCTTGTAATGCGCGCAGTGTCGTTGAGTATGTGCTAACAGCTTTAGTAGCGGTGGCTGAGCGTCAGGGAGTCGATTTAACCAACAAAGTGTTGGGTGTGGTAGGTTTGGGCAATGTGGGGTTTTTATTGGCGACAGTTGCCCAATCGTTGGGGTTTAAAGTCGTCGGCTGTGACCCGTTTGTCATCCGTCCCACTATTTCACAATGTGGTTTCGAGGAGTTATTGGCAACTGCCGATATTGTTTCTTTCCATACGCCATTGACACGACAAGGTGAACATCCGACCTTTCATTTACTTAATGCACAGAGTTTGGCGTTAGTAAAGCCAAACTGTATTTTACTCAATACAGGGCGTGGGGCAGTGATTGACAATCAAGCGCTATTACAGTTTATTGACACTAATCCGTCTTTTTTCGCGGCGATTGTCTTGGATGTCTGGGAAGGCGAGCCGCTCATTAACGCCCAATTATTGGCACAGGTGACTATCGCTACGCCACATATTGCAGGTTATAGCTTGGAAGGGCGTACGCGTGGCACAGAACAAGTATATCAAGCCTTGTGTCGGTTTTTAGGCGTTTTACCAAGGCATCAATTGGCTGATTTTTTGCCGAATAATCCCACTGTTATTGCTGTTGAGCCTTACGCATCGTTGTGGGGAATGTTGTCGCAAGTATTACAAGCAGCTTTTCCGATTTTTGAGGATGATAAGCAGTTTCGGGCGACGATGCTGTTGGCAGACAATGAACGAGCATTGGCGTTTGATGCCTTGCGAAAAAATTATTGGCCACGTCGTCAATTTGCCACGCATCGAGTGTGTGTTGCTGAGGATGATAAAAAAGCGATACATTATTTGAAGAATTTGGATTTTTTGGTGTGAAAATTGCCTTTATTATGGTGCGCAAGCCTATTTGTTGCCGAAAAGAGCGCGACATTTATGACGTTAGCTTTTAGAATCGCAAGCCATTTTTGCCAATACTAATTGAAGTGTTTGGCTGTGTACTGTAATGACGGAATCAAGCGGAGTGAGCCATGCTGAATTTTTTTGTTGCTATCTATTTACTTGTTTCCATTGCCATCGGTTTGTATGCTGCAAGACGGGTGCATGGCAGTAAAGACTATGTCGTCGCAGGGCGTAGTTTGCCGCTTTACATTACTACGGCGACGGTATTTGCCACGTGGTTTGGCTCAGAAACGGTATTAGGTACGTCTTCTACTTTTATACAAGAAGGCTTACATGGCATTGTCGCTGACCCGTTTGGCGCGTCTTTATGTTTGGTGTTGGTGGGTGTGTTTTTTGCGCGCAAACTTTACCGCATGAACCTACTGACCATTGGTGACTTCTTCCGTATTAAATATGGTCGTGGTGTCGAGTTGGCAACCTCCCTCGCTATTATGTTGTCGTATTTGGGTTGGGTGTCGGCACAAATGATTGCTTTAGGTTTGGTATTTAACGTCTTGTCACACGGGGCGATTAGTAATGATGTGGGCATTGTTATGGGTGCGACCATTGTCATTATTTATACGATTTATGGCGGTATGTGGTCAGTGGCCATGACCGATTTTTTTCAGATGATTATTATTGTCCTCGGCATGTTGTATGTCGGTTATATTGTCACAGGGCAGTTAGAGGGTGGTGTGAGCGAAGTGTTACATCATGCCGCAGATTCTGGAAAGCTTAACTTTTGGCCAGAGCCCACATTAGCGGCAATTTTAGCATTTTTAGGTGCTTTTTTGACCTTAGCACTCGGGTCAATTCCTCAGCAAGATGTCTTTCAACGTGTCATGTCGGCTAAAAATGAAAACACCGCTGTACGTGGCGCGGTATTAGGTGGCAGTTTATATTTCCTCTTTGCCTTTATCCCTATTTTTTTGGCGTATTCGGCTTTTTTGATTGATGAAAAAATGGTGACAGGTTTATTATCCAGCGATAACAGCCAATTGGTTTTACCGACATTAATAATGCAACACACGCCTGTTTTTGCTCAGGTGATGTTTTTTGGTGCGTTATTATCGGCCATTATGAGTACCGCATCGGGTACGTTGTTGGCACCCTCGACTATTTTTACCGAAAATGTGTTAAAACCATTTTTAGGTAATATCTCAGACCATGTTTTTTTGCGCATTATTCGTAGTGTCGTGTTGATATTTGGCGTGTTTGTCACCTTATTTGCGTTAAACTCCAATGCGTCTATTTTTGAAATGGTCGAAAACGCTTATAAAGTTACCTTAGTAGCGGCTTTTGTACCGTTAGCGGCGGGTGTTTATTGGTCAAAAGCCAATACGCAGGGTGCGGTGTTGTCGATGGCATTAGGCGCAGGGGTGTGGATTGTCTTAGAAGCAGTCGCTCCTGAAGGTTTATGGCCTCCGCAATTAGCAGGTCTGATTGCGGCAATTATCGGCATGGTATTAGGCTCGTTGTTACCGAGCGTTATTGCACCACAAGAACAAAAAGTAGCTGGGCAACAATAAAAAACACGCTTAGTGTTGCTTAATTGCTTATGATTGTCGTTTGAGATGGTCGTTTTGATAAGAACAATAGTTTAGAGGACTTTCGTATGGCTCGTCGTTTTAATATTTTAGCTGTCATCCCTTTGCTGGTGATAGCAACTCATGCCGTTGCTGATGATACAGAAACGCCTGTCGAGCAAAAGCCTCAAACCTATAGCGAAAAAATGCACGGTTACGTTAGCAAAATGAAGCCAGTTTCGACCTATGTCGGTGTGGGTTTGTTTGATGATATGTTGCACGTTAATGCCGAGACAGTGACTGATTTAGGTAATTTTTATATTCGTGTTGGTAAGTTTATGGAGTCGAATGCGGGTGAGGTGGCTGCCAATGTCGGCTGGCGTACTCCTATTACCAATGAGCGTGATGAGTCAGGCTATTTTATGGGGCTGTTTATTGGTCATGTGATTGGTGCATCTAAAAATAATGAAGATTATAACCGTTTAGGTGCAGGTGCTGACTTAGGTTATCACTGGGTGGGCGAATATACACGCAAAGAGTTTAGCATCGGTATTGGTACGGGCTTTAGTGAACAAATCGTATCAAATGAGCCTGAACCTGCGGCACCCAGA
Organism: Agitococcus sp.; assembly: GCA_046590075.1. Lineage (GTDB taxonomy): Bacteria > Pseudomonadota > Gammaproteobacteria > Pseudomonadales > Moraxellaceae > Agitococcus. Next base: position 2,857 of record JBKJUH010000424.1, on the reverse strand, counting down.
ATATTTGTGAGCTTTAATATTGCGCTCAAAGCACACGAATGATGAATAAATGAGGCCTTAGATAGTTTTTATCGGAAATTGTCTGACAATTAATGCAAAGACGGGCAGTGTTTGCTTTTTAGGACTTACGTGGTTATTGCTTATTTGTTCACATTTCAGCCGCTTTAGGCGGCCTTATGTTCACAAAACGCGCTAATCGCGGTGCGATGCGTAAGTCATGTGTTGATGTCCACTGTTATCGTGTACAACTATCAGGCTTATAGTGTATAGATAAGTCTTCATCACTAAAAACTTGTAAGGTAGCCCATCCTAATGTTTGACGCACTTTTTCAGTTTTGGCAGCAAATTCAAGCTCGTCCTGATTTTATTCCCTTTATGTGTATTCCCATTGTCGCGTCGGTGGTGACATGGTTGCACGTATGGATGGCGTTAAAAATGGTTTTTTACCCCATCGGTTTTTGGGGATTTCACGTTGCAGGTTTACCTGTGGGTTGGCAAGGCATTGTGCCGCGTAAAGCAGGTAAAATTTCTGGCATTTTGGTTGACCAATCCATTTCTAAAATCGGCTCATTAGATGATTTTTTTCGGGAGATGAAGCCCGATGAAATGGCAGAGTTCATTAGCGAAACGCTGATGGAAAATGTCGAAGAATTTATTGATGAAGTCATGGGCGAGCGTAATAGCACCCTGTGGGAAAATTTACCATTAGGTATCAAACGTCGGATTTATCAACACATTCGTAAACAAATTCCTAGCATCATGGAAAACTTGGTCACTGAATTGACCTTTAATGTTGAAAATTTGGTTGATATGCGGCAAATGGTCGTTTCACAAATGGAAAATGACCGCGCCATGATGGTGCGGATGTTTTTGCGTGTCGGTCAAAAAGAAATCAATTTTATTTGGCATATCAGCGCAGCAATAGGTTTGTTTTTTGGCATTGTGCAAATGGCAGTATGGCTGATTGTGCCGTGGCATTGGACATTGGTATTTTGGGCGGCTTTGTGGGGTTTACTCACTAACTGGTTAGCCATTTGGATGGTGTTTAACCCAATTGAACCGAAAAAATTTTTGGGTATGACATTTCATGGCGCATTTATGCGTCGTCAGGCCGAAGTCACCGAAGTATTTGCCCATATTAGTACCCGTGAGTTGTTTACCATTAAACAAATCATGAGTGAAATGATGTTTGGCCCAAAAGCAGACAAAACGCGCAAAGTCATTAAGCGTCATGTCGGTAAGATGTTAGATAGTCCCATTGTGCGGACAGCCATTCAAATGACCATGGGTTGGGATGAATATGCCAAACTCAAAGACACGATTATTGATAAGTCGATTATTGCGACCATGGTGCCTATTTCCGATGCGGGCTTAAACGAAAGCCGTGCTGCCAAAGTCAATGCGCTATTTGTCGCACGGATGAAACTGTTAACTCCTGCGGAGTTTCAAAACTTACTGCGCCCTGCTTTTCAGGAAGATGAGTGGATTTTGATTGTTTTAGGTGGGGTAACAGGTGCATTGGCAGGTTGGTTACAGTTGATTTTTGGTTTTAAGTGATTGTTTGTTGTCGAAAATAGATAGAAAAAGCCCGCAAATGAGCGGGCTTTTTTAGGTGAAAGTGATTTAAGTCACACTTACTTCTTCACCGTCTCACCCAAAAATGTCATCAACTCAGCCATATTAATATGCGTTGACTCACTATCACGACGGCCTTTGTATTCAATTGTGCCTGCATCCAAGCCTTTTTCGCCGACCACTAAACGATGAGGAATACCAATTAACTCAATGTCAGCAAACTTAACACCTGCGCGGTCATTGCGGTCATCAAAAAGTACATCGTAGCCAGCAGCGGTTAATTGCTCATACAGTTTTTGGCTTTCTTCTAAAATACGCGTTGATTTAGCATTACCCATCGGCACTAAAGCAAGATGAAAAGGAGCAATGCTATCAGGCCAAATAATACCTTTATCATCGTAGTTTTGCTCAATAGCAGAAGCGACAACACGAGTCACACCAATGCCATAACAGCCCATGGTCACGACAAAGGGTTTGCCATCTTCACCCAGTACCTTGCAATTTAATGCCTCAGAATATTTAGTGCCGAGTTGAAAAATATGGCCGACTTCAATGCCCCGTTTTAACACCAGTTGACCGTGGCCATCAGGTGAGTCATCACCCTCAACGACATTACGAATATCAACAGGTGTAGTTATTTGGGCATCACGTTGCCAATTAACCCCCGTCATATGTTGGCCATCGACATTCGCACCTGTAACAAAATCAGCTAAGGCAGCAGCAGCTCTGTCCACTAATACGGGAATCGTTAAACCTTGTACGCCAATCGAGCCAATGTTGCAGCCAATGGTTGCCAAAATTTCCGCTTCGCTGGCCATTGTTAACGGTGTAGCAACTTGAGCCAATTTTTCGGCTTTAATTTCATTGAGTTCGTGGTCGCCACGCAATACTAAGGCGACTAAACCATAATGCCCTTTATCGTCGGCTTGGCCACGCACAATTAAGGTTTTTACCGTTTGGTCAGCATTAACTTTCAAGAATGCGCAGACTTCGGCAATGCTATGAACATTCGGCGTGGCAACAACGTGTAAGGCTTGTGTAGGCGCAGGGCGTTGGGTATTACAAACGGCTTCGGCCATTTCGATATTGGCGGCATAGTCGGAGCTATCAGAAAAAGCGATTAAATCTTCGCCGCTTTCGGCCAATACATGAAACTCATGCGAGCCATCACCGCCAATCGAACCTGTATCTGCTTGTACAGGACGAAAATCAACACCAATGCGGCTAAAAATGCGGCAATAGGTATCAAACATGACGTTATAGGTTTCTTGCAACGAAGCCA
>JBKJUH010000322.1:0-2821 GCA_046590075.1 Agitococcus sp. | reverse complement strand
CCTCATCTTAAATTGATGAAGCAACAATCCATGAAAGCACATATTTTGGGGTTTCCGCGTATTGGCGTAAATCGTGAGTTAAAAAAATCCTTAGAAGCCTATTGGTCAGGTTTAATTAGCCAAGAAGCCCTAGAGCAAACGGGCAAAGAATTGCGCCAACGCCATTGGCAAGCACAAGCGGATGCAGGTTTAGATTTTGTCACCGTTGGCGATTTTGCCTTTTACGACCATGTGCTAAATCACAGTTTACGTTTTGGCGTGATTCCCAGTCGTTTTGGCAGTGAGCAATCAACCGACAATTTAGATTTAAGTTTTAGATTAGCACGTGGCCGTGCACCTACGGGTCAAGATGCGCATGCCTGCGAAATGACCAAATGGTTTGATACTAACTATCATTATTTAGTGCCAGAACTCAGCAAAAATCAAACATTTGTCTTGAGTGACACACGGTTATTGGCCGAAGTGCAAGAGGCTAAAGCCTTAGGCCATCAAGTAAAAGTGGCGTTAATTGGCCCCTTAACCTATTTATGGCAAAGCAAATGTTATGGTGGTGAGTTTGATAAATTGTCGTTATTAGATGGTTTACTACCTGTTTATGCGCAAATTTTTAGCGAGTTAATGGCTTTAGGGGTGACGTGGATTCAAATTGACGAGCCGATTTTAGGCTTAGATTTGCCATTGGCGTGGCAAGCTGGTTTTGAAAGTGCCTATAACCGTTTACAGCGCCGTGATTTGAATTTGCTTATTGCGACTTATTTTTCAGGTTTAGAGGATAACATCGCTTTAGCCTGTCATTTGCCTGTGGCAGGTTTACATATTGATGTCACGCGTAGCGGTAAAGAATGGCAACAAGTGCTAGACCGTTTACCTGAATACAAAATATTGTCTTTGGGGGTTGTTGATGGCCGTAATATTTGGCGTAGTCATTTAGGCCAACATGCCGAGTTATTACAACAAGCCTATGCCAAGTTAGGCAATCGTTTATGGGTAGCCAGCAGTTGTTCGCTGCTGCATGTGCCTGTGGATGTAACACCAGAAACCCAACTTGACCACGAAGTGCGCGCTTGTTTTGCGTTTGCTACCCAAAAACTGAGTGAAGTGGCGTTATTGAAACAAGCGGTTCTCAATCCTAACGCACAAATCGTACAAGCGGCTCTCCAACAAGCAACAGCAGCCTACGAAACCTTAAACGCCTCTACGCTATGGCGTAATCCTGCGGTACAAGCGCGTGTGGCCGCATTAACACCCGCAGATGGTCAACGTCATAGTGCCTTTAGTCAACGTGCTGAAACCCAACAGCAAGTATTAAAATTGCCATTATTGCCAACGACGACCATTGGCTCTTTTCCGCAAACAAGCGAAATTCGACGGGCGCGTGCCGCTTTTAAGCAAGGCCAATTAAGCGAAAAAGCCTATGAACAAGCCATGCAGATAGAAATTGTTCATGCCATTAAAGTGCAAGAAGATATTGGTTTAGATGTGTTAGTACATGGCGAAGCCGAACGTAACGATATGGTCGAATACTTTGGCGAGCAGCTAGACGGCTTTGTCTTTACCTTAAATGGTTGGGTACAAAGTTATGGTAGTCGATGCGTTAAACCGCCAATTATTGTCGGTGATGTCCATCGGCCACAGGCAATGACGGTCAAATGGGCGCAATATGCCCAAGCGCAAAGCCAACAATGGGTGAAGGGGATGTTGACAGGGCCTGTGACAATTTTAGGTTGGTCGTTTGCGCGTACCGATATAAGTCGTGAACAAATCGCCCTACAAGTTGCCTTAGCGATTCGGGATGAAGTGGTGGATTTAGCCCAAGCAGGTATTCATATTATTCAAATTGATGAGCCCGCATTTAGAGAAGGTTTGCCCTTACGTCAGCGTCAACACGCCGATTATTGGCGTTGGGCGGTACAAGCCTTTAGAGTCAGTGCTAGTGGTGTAGATGATGATATTCAAATTCACACCCACATGTGTTATTCCGAGTTTAATGATTGTATAGAACATATTGCGGCCATGGATGCTGATGTGATTACCATTGAAACCGCACGTTCGGCGATGGAGTTATTAACAGCTTTTGAAGCCTTTGATTATCCCAACGCCATAGGGCCAGGTGTTTATGATATTCATTCGCCGCAAGTACCAACCGTCGCGTCCATAAAAAAGTTATTAAGCAAAGCCGCACAAGGAGTGGATAAACAACGCTTATGGGTGAATCCTGATTGTGGACTAAAAACGCGTGGCTGGACGGAAGTAGTGACCTCACTGGAAAATATGGTGATTGCGACTAAAGAGCTAAGAGAGATTTGGGCTTAGAGGTTTGTCATATTCCTCCCTCTACCCAAAACGATATATTTCCTGTAGGGGCGCAACGCTTGCGCCCTGTTGCTTATTGGGCGCGAGCATCGCGCCCCTACGTTCAACATCAATACGGAGCCAAAAAAGATGTGTAGATAGCAATGCCCTCAAAAGGGAGGGAGTTAGAGAGGGAAGCGACTACCGCAAAAACAACTGATAGGCAGGATTATCACTTTCCTCACTAAAAGGATAACCGACTGCCGCTAACGACGTTAATAAATCGGCTTTGGTTTTTTTGCCTAATTGCAAACCGACTAATACTCGACCATAGGCATCACCATGATTTCTATAGTGAAACAAGCTAATATTATGACCACTCAAACGCGATAAAAAGTTTAGTAATGCACCCGGTCGCTCAGGAAACTCAAAGCGAAACAGTAATTCATCGCTTAAACCCGCATGACCACCGACTAAATGACGAATATGTAACTTCGCCATTTCATCATCCGATAAATCTAACACCGCG
>JBKJUH010000160.1:0-3595 GCA_046590075.1 Agitococcus sp. | reverse complement strand
ATACTTAAGGACTACTGTACAGTGGTCAACCGTCGTGCCGTTATAACATTGGGTTGCTGTTCAATTTTCGCCAACACTCGACCCAACTGTTCCAAGGTTTTTACTTCAACAGTAATTTGCATTTGTGCTGTACCATCTTGTTTATTGGAAATGGTATTTACGCCTGTTACGTTGACGTGTTCATTCGCTAAGACATGGGTAATATCGCGTAATAGACCCGTTCTATCCCACGCTTTAACCGCAATATTGACCGCTTGTACCGCATCTACTGTATGTTGCCAACTGACATCAAGCACCCGTTGCGGTTCTTCTTCCTGTAAGCGCAGCAATTCCGTACAAGAACGTCCATGCACACTTACCCCTCGATTATGAGTGATATAGCCCGCAATCGGCTCACCCGGAATGGGCCGACAGCATCCCGCAATATGGGTCATAATATTGTCTAAACCATCAATCACTACACCGCTAGCTTGACCTTTGCGGCCTCGAGCAATAAAGTCCGCAGGTGAAGGCTCAACATTGACGGCTGGAATTGTTTCTGCAATCAAGTTAATGATTTGTGCAGGCCGCACATCACCAGCGCCAATGCCTGCCAATATATCTTCACCCGTACGCAGATTTAAGCGTAAGGCATAGGTATTGAGATTGATCGACTTTAGGGTTAATGCTAAACGAGCCAATTCTTTTTCTAAAATCTCACGACCTGCGCTAATATTATTTTCGCGGTCTTGTAACTTAAACCATTGTTTTACTTTGGCTAATGCGCGCGTTGTGCCCAAATAACCCAAACTGAGTAACATCCAGTCCCGACTAGGCATGGCACCTTTTTGCGTTAAAATTTCGACTTGGTCACTGGTTTGTAATTTGTAACTGAGCGGTACAATACGACCATTCACTTTAGCACCACGACAGGCATGGCCAATTTCGGTATGAATGTTATAGGCAAAGTCTAGCGGTGTTGCCCCTGCCTCTAAATCAATGACATGACCATCGCGGGTAAAAACATACACGCGTTCATGGCGAATCGCTTGGCTTAACTGGTCGGCCAATTCGCCAATTTGCGTTTCGCCCATGTCTTCTTGCCATTCCAGCACTTGCCGTAACCATGCAATTTTACTTTCATAACCTGCGTCTTTATTGGTGCCTTTGGTGCCTTCTTTATAAACCCAATGCGCGCACACGCCCAATTCGGCCTCTTCGTGCATAGATGAGGTACGAATTTGCACTTCTAAAGCTTTACCTTCAGGGCCAATAACGGCGGTATGTAAAGAGCGATAACCATTTTCTTTGGGCGTGGCTACATAATCGTCAAATTCTTTAGGAATATGTTTCCACAACGAATGCACCAAGCCCAACGCGGCATAACAATCTTTGACCGCTGGCACTAATACCCTTACCGCTCGAATATCGTATAACTCGTGAAAGCTGAGTTTTTTACGCTGCATCTTGCGCCAAATCGAATAAATATGTTTGGCACGGCCTGTTACTTCGGCTTGAATATCGGCATTGGCGAGCGTGTCTTTGAGGGTTTTGGTGACATTTTGAATATAACTATCACGTTGTAGGCGTTTTTCGTCTAATAAACGAGCGATATGTTTATAAGCATCGGGTTCTAGGTATCGAAACGATAAATCCTCTAACTCCCATTTAATGTGACCAATGCCTAAACGGTGGGCTAAAGGCGCATAGACATCAAAAATTTCCCGCGCAACCCGTTGTTGCCTTTCATCATTAGCATCTTTTAATTCACGAATGGCAAAGGTACGTTCAGCGAGTTTGATAAGCGCAATACGCACATCATCAATCATCGCCACCAGCATTTTACGGACATTATCGAGTTGTGACTGCGACTGGCTAAAACGTTGATTATGATGATTCGGATTAATTAATTGACTGATGGTGGCCATGCGTAAAACGCCATCAATCAAATGGGATATATCGTAACCAAAGGTTTTGGCGATAATGTCGAGTGTCGTTTTTTCTTCGCGTACCGCCCGATATAATACTGCTGCCACCAACGACTCTTGATCTAAGCGCAAATCCGCGAGAATATCTGCCATCGCCAAACCCGTGACAAAACTACTGGTACGCATACTCCAAGAATGCTCTTGGACATACGACTCATCCGCTTGTTGAGCAAACAAACAGGCTTTGCGTAAGGCGTTACGGTCGTGCAAGTCAATACGGGCTTCTACGCGGTCTAACCAAGCTTCTAAATCCACTTGACCATCAGCTTGTATCGGATAATCTTCACGAACTTTGACCATCTTGTCAGTCCTTTCTTTTTGTTTACTGCTTGCTGACTTAAATTAGGCTTGTTTTTGTGATTAAACCGCCAGTTCACCCTCTCTCTAACTCTCTCCCTATTCAGGGAGAGGGCTGGGGTGAGGGTGAACAGCGCACAACTTACAATCTCTAAACTCGACTACTTATTCTTTGACAAATAAAGCAATGGATTCGACATGAGCGGTATGAGTAAACATATCCATCACTCCTGCCTTTATCAACTTATAGCCTGCTTTTGCCAATTCGCCAGCATCACGCGCTAAGGTTGCAGGGTTACACGACACATAAACAATGCGTTTTGCCCCAAACTTAGGCAAATACTGTACCACTTCTAAAGCACCCGAACGGGGTGGGTCAATTAATAGGGCATCGAAGCCTTGTTTTGCCCATTCTTGTTCAGAAAAATCAGCGGTTAAATCTTGAGCATAAAAATCGACATTAGTGAGATGATTAAGGCGTGCGTTCTCATAACCGCGTTCGACCATCGTCTCGCTACCTTCGACACCAATCACCGACGCTGCTCGTGTTGCCAGTGGTAAAGTAAAATTACCTAAGCCACAAAATAAGTCTAGCACGCGTTCATGGGGTTGAGGGTCGAGCAAGTCTAAAGCCAACTTCACCATGCGTTGATTGATGTTGGCATTCACTTGCGTAAAATCTAAGGGATGAAATTGTAGGGTTAAATTAAAGTCTGGCAGGCTATAACTTAAACGGTCATTACCTTGTTCGGGATAAACACGATGCACGGTATCATAACCTTTAGGCTGTAAATAACAGTGCCAATCGCGTTGCTGACAAAAGTCGATTAACGCTTGGACGTCAGCTTCTATTAAATCGCACATGTGTCGAAAAATTAACGCGACGCTGTCATCACCTGCGGCAACTTCAATTTGGGGAATATCATCTTTGCCTGCCAAACCGTTAATCAAGGCGCGTAACGGCAAAATTGATTCACCAAGGCGCGGATCTAGCACTTCGCAACGATTTAATTCCGCTAAAAAGTTTGAACCTTTTTCACGAAAACCGACTAATAAGCTGTCTTTTTTAATGACAAAACGCACACCTAAACGCGCTTTACGACGATAGCCGCCTTTGCCAAATGCCAACGGCGGCAACCATTCTAACGGCTCTAAATGACCGAAGTTTTTGAACTGATCTTTGAGGGCTTGCTGCTTTAATTCAATTTGTGCCTTGGGGTCAATATGTTGCAAGGAACAACCGCCACACACGCCAAAATGCTGGCAAGGCGGCGTCACGCGAATCGGCGATGCCTTGAGGACATTGACGGTATCGGCTTCGCTGTATTTAC
>JBKJUH010000086.1:0-2839 GCA_046590075.1 Agitococcus sp. | reverse complement strand
TTTTATGCTGCCAAAGTCTTCCCTTGATGGCGCACGCGAAACAGTATTACAAGAAGATAAGCAACTGACTGACACGACACGCCGTAAACTTGGCTTGTCATCTTCTGAACAACTAGATTGTGCAGGCGTGACTAAAAGACTAGGCGGCGAAAGTGAGCAATTTACGCCTTTTAGTCGTATCGCCGCCCATAGCTGGCTAAAAAAACTGTCTCTAGAGGAATTAGCACACTTAAAAGCGGCCTACAACCCCTTAATTACTTTGGATTTGGCTACACGGGTTAGCGGGAATGAAGGCTGTTATCGTGATTTACCTTACGATGCCCAGTATTGCTTTCGATTTCGCTTGGAAAGTGCCATTCGGGATAACAAAGACAATGCCGAATGCAGTGAAGCACTGCAAAAATTACTCGACGCATTGAAACCTGTATGGAAAACACACGGCCAACCCTGTCCTTATGGTGTGTTGTTGCTTGCTGATGGTGACCGTATGGGCGAATTACTGGACAAAGCAAAAGACAAAGACACACACAAAGAAATCACCACGGCGTTATCTGATTTTGCAGGACGTGTTGCTGATATTGTGCGCCAATACGAAGGTCATGCAATTTATGCTGGCGGTGATGATGTGTTGGCTTTTGTACCGCTAAATACCGCCTATGACTGTGCAAAAGAACTGAGTGTGCAGTTTAGTGCTGCCCTTGATAAAATTGCTACCGACCTTAACGTGGCCAAAAAGCCTACTCTGTCCGTTGGTTTAGCCATTAGCCATATTATGGAACCTTTAGGTAATATTCGTGAGTTAGCGCAAAAAGCCGAAAAAGCCGCCAAAGGTGATGATTACCCCGAAGACAAACAACGTAATGCACTGGCCGTCACACTAGACGTACGCTCAGGTTCAACCACTACCTTGCGCTTACGTTGGGATGAAAACGATAGCCATGAAGCGTTTAAACAATGGATTAACGCCTATATAAACAAAACCATTCCTAGTCGTGTGGCCTACGATACCCGCGCTGTACATTTGCGTACCTTGTTTGCCTTGCAAGGCGATGCGCCAGAAAAAGGTATTCCACAAGCTGAATTTAAACGAATGTTGGATAAAGCACGAACACAAGGCGGCGAAAAACTCGACAAAGACAAAATTCGCCCAGCACTAGAAAAACGCGCTAAGGACATTCCTCTTAACCAGCTTGCCGACGAACTGATTATTGCTCGCTGGTTTGCTGCCAAAACACAACAAGATCTAGGACGGGAACAATAAGGAAACCACCATGCAAAATTATTTAATTGAACCGCTAGCCCCTTTAGTATTTCGCTCAGGTAAACCTTTTGGTGCGGCCGCAGGAGCGGATGGCAATAACTTTCCTCTGCCTTCTAGCAGTGCAGGCTTGTTGCGTACAGTTGCTGCCGATCAAACCAAGCAAGCCTTTAGTGTTGCTCTAAAACAACAAGTTTGTCGTGGGCCTTTATTGGTTAAGTATGAAGATGCCAAGTCATTAACTATCCTTGTGCCAAAACCTGCTAATGCGATGTACATGAAAGGGCAGGACAATGTTGTTCGTTTGTCGCCTCAGGCATTTGATAATACAGAGTGTGGTAGCGATCTGCCAACAGGCTTACTACCCGTACAGATGCAAAGCTCTATTAAAGGTAAGCCTGCTTCTGGTACACAATATTGGTCATTGCAACATGTTATATCTTGGCAGGCAGGTAAATCATTAACAGTCGAAGATGTTAAAAAGGAAGGTTTAGCGAGTTTACCCAGTGAGCAGCGCACCCATGTTGCCTTGGACGATGTGAGCTTATCCAGTGATTATGGTCGTCTGTTTCAAACCGCAGGACTTGCTATGCAAGCCCCTAAACATCAAAAAACAGATGAAGACGCCAACAAGACTGATAACGATAAAAAAGGTTGGAGCAATGAACAACTCGGCTTTTTATTGCAAACCGATAAAACGCTGAGCAATGATTTGGTAACATTTGGCGGTGAACGCCGTTTATCGCGCTTACACAAACTAGAAGCCACAGCTACAGGGCTAAAACCTAATCAGCAGTTATCAGCAGAAGTACGCAAAAGCAAGGGCTTATGTTTAACGCTACTCACCCCCGCTATTTTTGCACAGGGTTATTTGCCTGCATGGATTAACCCCAACACCCTACAAGGTCATTTACCCCAATTACCTAGTTTAGAACTCAAACTACGCGCAGTCGCCATTGACCGCTGGCTGCCTGTGTCTGGTTGGGACTTAGCGCAATGGAAACCAAAAGCCATGCGTAAAGCAGTAGCAGCTGGTGCGGTGTATTGGTTTGAAATTATCGGAGATGTTCCTAATAACTTGCACGAAACATTATGGCTGACTGCCATAGCGGACGATGCACAAGACCAGCGAGATGGCTTTGGCCTAGTATTACCGACTGCTTGGCAAGCCAAATAAAACATATACTTTTTAAAGAAGGAAAATATCATGATTCAACGTACTTTTTTGCTGCATGCTTTGTCCGCCTTGCATGTAGGCACAGGCCAAAGTGTTGGCACCGTAGATTTACCCATTGCTCGCGCCCGCGCATCTAATTTGCCTTTAGTGCCTGGTTCGGCCATTAAAGGTGTGCTGCGTGATGAATTATCGCCAACGCTACAAGCCAACGATCACAAGGCTTTATTTGGCCCCGAAAGCACCAAAGCCGATGTAGACACCCACGCCAGTGCCATTGCCGTAGGTGATGCCCATTTGCTGATATTGCCGATTCGCTCTTTTGCGGGCACGGTTGCTTTTGCCACATGTCCTTTTATTTTAAAACATTATGCGCGAGATATGGCAATTAAAGACAAACTCCCGAC
>JBKJUH010000072.1:0-4081 GCA_046590075.1 Agitococcus sp. | reverse complement strand
GCATTACCACAAAAAATATATTGTGCTAGCTCTTGAGCCAACATAATACAAGAAAGGTCATCATGATAAAAAAAATATGCTTTTTACTGCTTGCCATATTGCCTTCAATAGCACTGGCTGAACGGGATTTAGACGATTTACGCACCAATGAAAGTGCTGATGGATGGCGGTTATCCAAAAATGATCAGCGTCATAAAATCAAGGTTTGGGTTAAAAATGAAGATGGGCAAAGCATTCGCTCGTTTCGTGTAATGGCAACGATAAACGCTTCTATAGAAACACTGGCTAGAGTACAAAGCGATTTTGATAATTACGTGCGCTGGTATTTTGCCACCTTAGAAGTCAAGTTTTTACGCAAAGTTTCTGACCGTGAATATATTTATTATATGGTACATGATGCCCCGATTGGCACGCCCGACCGAGATGTCATTTTACGTACCGTGCTTGAGCCAATGACGGACAGAAAACCGTACGTATTTATGCGCGTTACCGCTATACCTAATTTTTCGCCTCTACGCCCGCCTTATGTGCGCATGGTTGCTGAAAACTATACCGTCAAATGGACACCTATAGATGCCAACACCACACTCGTTGAATCTGAAGGCTTTATTAACCCAGGTGGTAATGCACCTGCATGGACAGTCAACTTCATCCAAAGTAAAGGCCCTTATGCCAATATGATGGGTTTGGCTCGCCAAGCACGCTTACCACAATATACCGAGGCGACAACTCCTCTGCCGTTTACTTTTATTGAATAATCGCTGTTAATGACGAGGGGCGGGTTTGAAACCCGCCCCTACAACTCGTCAAATTTCCACTCAAAACAAACGATTTAAGCCATTTAATGCCGCGACTCGATAGGCTTCGGCCATAGTCGGATAATTAAAGGTTGTATTGGCAAAATACTGCAAGGTATTGCCACCATTCTTTTGCTGCATAATCGCTTGACCAATATGCACAATCTCCGCCGAGTTATTACCAAAACAATGAATCCCTAAAATCGCTAAGGTTTCGCGGTGGAATAATATTTTCAACATGCCCACAGTCTCGCCCGTAATTTGTGCGCGCGCCAAATGTCGAAAAAATGCCTGCCCGACTTCATAAGGCACTTGCTCTTCGGTCAATTGTTTTTCGGTTTTGCCTAAAGACGAAATTTCAGGAATGGTATAAATACCCGTCGGTACATCTTCAACATGAGGCGTGTCTTTTAAGCCTAAAATATGAGCGGCGGCGCAACGGCCTTGGTCATAAGCGGCAGAAGCCAATGAAGGCCAGCCAATCACATCACCTGCGGCAAAAACATTTGGAGTATTGGTGCGATACTGTTTATCTACCATCACCTGCCCACGACTATTCGCGGTAACGCCTAGGTTTTCTAAGCCTAAGCCGTCAGTATTACCTGTTCGACCGTTACACCATAAAATCGCATCAGCTTTAATTTTTTTGCCTGATTTAAGATGTAACACCACACAATCATCGAAGGTTTCTACTTTTTCGTATTGCTCTTGGTGGCGAATTAATACCCCCAACTCGCGCAAATAATACGATAACGCATCGGCAATTTCGTCATCTAAATAGGACAGTAATTGGCCTTGCGTGTTAATCAAATCCACCTTGTAACCTAAGCCGACAAAAATACTGGCATATTCACAACCAATAACGCCTGCACCGTAAATAATCAATTTATGAACGGGATAATCTAAGGTCAGAATTTTATCGCTATCAAATACCCGTTGATGGCCAAAATCAATATCATCGGGTTGATAGGGTCGACTACCCGTGGCAATCACCACCGACTCAAACGTCAGAATCTCTTTGCCACCTTCTAAGGTTTTAATTTTAACGGTATGGCCATCGACAAATTGAGCCTGACCAAAATACACATCAACTTTGTTACGGTCATAAAAACGGGTATGAACCACCACTTGTTGCTCAATAATTTTATGCGCGCGCGCTAATACTTGCGACAACGGCACATTACTCAGCTCACCCACACGTCTAAACATAGAATCACGCTGATAACGCATGATGTTAAAAACGGTCTGCCGCAGTGCTTTGGAAGGAATGGTACCGACATGAGTACAATTACCACCCACTTGACCGCGCGCATCAATCACTGCGACTTTTTTGCCTTCTTTGGACAATTTCATGGCCGCGCCTTCACCTGCGGGGCCAGTCCCAATTACTACTACGTCATAATCATATTGCATTCTTATATCCTTCATTGTCTTGATATGACCGACTATGTCAGTCTAAAAACGGTATTACTGGCTATAATATCACTGCTTATCCCAAAACCAACTTAATACCTGCAATACCAAGCACAATAATTATCGCCACATACATTAATGACACTTTAATAGCTTTACTGAGTTCCCGAATAATTTTTTCGGCATCTGACGACACTTCTACCCGTTGATGACCAATAGCTTTAGTCAACTCTTGCGTTAATTGCGCTAAAGTATCTTGTACTTTGACTAAGGTTTCCGCCACCATTTTATCGGCTGATTGCTCTATATGTTGAGTGACATTTTCAGCGGTACGAGTAATCGAACCCTCCAACTCCTTTAATAAAATATGCGCTTCGGCAAAAGATTCCGTTTTGACTTTTTCGGTCAGCTTTTCAAGGTCGTTTTGAATTCGTGGATAAATTTTATTTTCAAAGCGTTTAACGGCATCGGGTACCACCAAGTGCATATCCGATAACCCATAATCAGGATTCGCTAAACCTTCGTCGATACAATTTTGACAGGCTCGGCCTTTTTTTCCATCACCTGAATAATAGTTTTTCATATGCCCTGCGTGGGTTTTACAAACCAGTTTTTCGCAGGTGATGCAGCTATCGAGGTTTTTTTCTGAGGAACATACATAACAGGTATCGGTCATTAATTTTTCTCGACTCATCAAAGGTAAAAATAATCTAATTATTCATAATCACACTGTCTATAAGACAATAGTCCTTAACTCAGGGTAAAATAGCAAGATAACTGATGGGGATAGATGATGAATGAAGTCGTAAAAGTGGTAACGGGCGAAAAATTGCGGGGTGCGGAAAAATTAGCGCGTATTCCTGTGAAAATTATTCCCACCGAAACCTTACCGCGCAAGCCTGACTGGATTCGTGTTCGCATCTCTAACCCTAATGAAATTCAACGGATTAAAGGCGTATTACGCGAGCAAAAATTGCATACGGTGTGTGAAGAAGCCGCGTGCCCTAACCTACCTGAGTGTTTTGGTAGCGGCACAGCCACTTTTATGATTATGGGTGATATTTGTACCCGTCGTTGTCCATTTTGTGATGTCGCTCATGGCCGCCCCAATCATTTAGACCCCGATGAACCCAAACATTTAGCCGAAACTGTCGCCAACTTAAAGTTAAAATATGTGGTGGTTACTTCGGTTGACCGAGACGATTTAACTGATGGCGGCGCCCAGCATTTTGTCGATTGCATTAGCGAAACACGCGCACTCAACCCAAGCACTAAAGTCGAAGTGCTAGTACCTGACTTTAGGGGCAGAATGGATATTGCGCTCCGCATTATGCGTGAATGTCCACCTGATGTGTTTAACCATAATATTGAAACGGTGCCGCGTATTTACAAAGCCATTCGACCTGGCTCGGATTATCAACATTCGCTGACTTTATTAAAACGCTTTAAAGAAGAATGTCCTGATGTCACCACTAAATGCGGTTTGATGGTCGGCATTGGTGAAAGCAAAGAAGAAGTATTTGCCGTCTTAGATGACTTACGCGCTCACAATGTCGACTTAATTACCATTGGTCAATATTTACAACCGTCCAAAAGTCACGCCCCTGTTGATCGTTTTGTCCATCCCGATGAGTTTAAAGAGTTTGCCGATTATGGTATGAAGATTGGCTTTAAGAATATTTGGAGTGGGCCAATGGTACGTTCTTCGTATCATGCCGATAGACAGTACGAAGGTAAGGCGTTGGTTTGATGTTTGGGGGTTGGCTGCCCTAAAAACTGACTGCCATTTAATACCATTTTGCTGAAATAAACTAACGTACAAATAACGTGGCTTTCCGTTCGTGGTGAGCCTGTCGAACCACTGGTATAAA
>JBKJUH010000024.1:0-3829 GCA_046590075.1 Agitococcus sp. | reverse complement strand
CCTGTCGAGGAGGCCACATTCCCCCCCCCTATTTCTCTTATCTCATCAATAATAACTATGCCTACACTTCATTGGTTAAGTCGGGAAGACGATATCAAAAACGCGCCTAATGTGCCGTATCGTTTGTTAGAAGCCGACGCTGCGTTGTCGGTAGGCGAAACCACTAGCCCCAATATGTTGATTCAGGGTGATAATTTAGACGCGCTGAAAAGTTTGTTGCCGTATTACGTGGGGCAAGTAAAGTGTATTTATATTGACCCGCCGTATAACACTAAAAGTGCGTTTGAGCATTACGATGACAACCTAGAGCATAGTCAATGGTTAAGCACTATCTATCCGCGTTTGTTGTTGTTGCGCGAGTTGTTGGCGGAAGACGGTAGCATTTGGGTGAGTATTGATGATAACGAAGGCCATTATTTAAAAGTGTTAATGGATGAGGTTTTTGGTAGAAGAAATTTCATCGCTTCAAATGTGTGGCAAAAGCGTTACTCAAGAGAAAATCGCGAAGCAATAGGCGATGTACATGAGTATATTCATGTATACGTCAATAAACCTGAGATATTTAAAGCCAAAAGAAATCTTGTCCCTCTCACGGAGGAACAAGCAAAAGTGTACAGAAATCCCAATAACGACCCCAAAGGAAGGTGGCGGCCTATACCAATGACCGCTCAAGAAGGACATGCTACCCCTGAACAGTTTTATGAGGTCGTTACACCTACAGGCAAAAAGCATCGACCACCTGAAGGAAGGTGTTGGGGTGTTGCAAAAGCGACTTATGAAAGATTATTAGCTGAAGGGCGAATTTATTTCGGCAAAACGGGGGACTCACAACCAAACGTTATTCGTTACTTGTCCGAAGTATCAGGTGTTGCTCCTTGGACTTGGTGGCCGTCAAATGAAGTAGGGCATACTGATGAGTCTAAAAAAGAAATACATTCCTTATTTGGCAAAGTTGCTGCATTTGATAGTCCAAAGCCCGAACGCCTTATCCAACGTATATTACACATAGCCACCAATGAAGGCGATTTAGTCCTAGACAGCTTTTTAGGCAGTGGCACAACCGCCGCCGTTGCCCACAAAATGAACCGCCGTTATATTGGTATAGAAATGGGCGACCATGCCCTTAGCCATTGTTTACCGCGCTTGAAAAAAGTCATTGACGGCGAGCAAGGCGGCATCAGCCAAGCCGTTAATTGGCAAGGCGGCGGCGGTGTTAGGTTTTATCGCTTAGGTGCAACTATTTTTGACACGCAAGGCAACATCAACCCCAACATCAAATTTAACGACTTAGCCGCGCATATTTGGTTTAGCGAAACCAAAACACCCCTACAAAGCATCCCCAACAGTCCGTTATTAGGCATACACAACGGCATTGCCTATTACTTACTTTACAACGGCATTTTAGGCGACAAACGTCCCAACATGGGCAACGTCTTAACCCGTCAAGTGTTGCGTGACCTAGCCACACATAACGGCCAAAAAGTCATTTATGGCGAAAGTAGCCGCGTAGGACAAGAAACGCTCAACCTAAAACAAATACAATTTAAGCAAACGCCGTATCATATTAAGGCGCGTTAAAATGAGTCATATTGAATGAGTAATCAAAAAATATTACACGCTAATAATACGCGCGAAAATGCCGAAAACTTGGCCGCGTTGGTGGGTTTGAGGCTTGCGCATCATAAAGTCTTTAGACAACCACCAACCGAAACATTTAGCGTGTACGACCCTAATGTTCCTAAAGCTATTCCCGATACATCTACACCCTTAAAACAAGCTATTATTCGATTGGAAGATGAAATCAGACTGGATAGCATGGAAAATGGTGTTGTTTTTGATGCTAATGGCAACGTTTTGTTAAAAAAGCGTGGATTGCCAGACCGTTTAGAGTTTACAGATGATGAAGTGTTATTATTAAAAAATAGGACTTTTACACATAATCATCCAAAAGGATTGTCCTTTTCTAAGAAAGATGTGCTGATGGCAATAGACCATGACATTCTTGAAATTAGAGCAGTGACGAACATTTTTAGATACGCCATGAAATGCCAAGCAGGGCGAACATGGTGTTCAACGTTGGCTTTTCATTACTACCATGAACAGGCACAAACACAAGCTAATCGTATTGTTTTGGATTTGGTTAAAACAGGACAATTATATCCTAACCATGTAGAGAGCGAATATATACACTATACTTGGGCTGTGTTTGCTATGTACCTTGAACTTATTTACACGAGGGAAAAATCATGACGCAGGAAGAGTATTTAAGACGTTGTGCTGAACGCGATGCTGAACTAAAAGCGAGAGGTATTGCGTTGGTTGTAGATGACCCATTAGATGCAGATTACTTTGAAGAAACAACAATGAAGCCCTTTCGTGAGCAAGTTGCTCAAACTATTGCAGAAATGCAGGTTAAAGGCTTACCACTCGCACAAAATTATGGTGTGCAATTAGCCGTAAAATAGTTTTACCGATGATGAAGTGTTTCATGGGTGCAAGGTAAAATTGTAAGAACAACCGCCTAACTGGCGGTTTTTTATAGGAAAGAACACCGTACAATCATAAAAGAGTAGTTCATTCGTTTTTAAAATAGTTTATAGGGACTCATAATGCAGCTTAAACACTATCAACAACACGCATTAAACGCCCTTAGCCAATACTTACAAAAAGCACGTATTACCGACCCACAAACCGCCTTTGTGCAATATATCGGTAAAAATACGGGCGCAATCCCGTTATATCGCCATATACAGGGTTTGGATAAAATTCCGTATGTATGTTTACGCTTGCCCACAGGTGGCGGCAAAACTTTATTAGCCGCGCATAGCATTAACATTGCTGCCGAAAACTACCTAGAGCAAGAATACCCCTTAGTGCTATGGCTAGTACCGAGCAATATTATTCGCACCCAAACCTATAATGCCTTACGCGACCCAAGACACCCCTATCGCCAAGCCCTAGACAATGCCTTTGGTGGCAAAGTGCGTGTGTTTGACGTGGCGCAATTAGAAGACATTCAACCGCAAGATATTGGGCAAAATGTCTGCGTTGTCATTGGCACACTACAAACTTTTAGGGTAGATAAAACCGAAGGCCGCGACGTTTATAATCATAAAGAAGCCTTAGAAGGTCACTTTACAGGCATTAGCCCCCACTCTGCCGCCCTTGAGTGTTTGGAGAATGGCAAGCTCAAGTATTCGTTTGCCAATGTCCTGCATTTACATCGCCCCTTAGTCTTATTGGACGAAGCCCACAACGCCCGAACCAAACTGACCTTTGAAGTATTACAGCGTCTATTGCCTGCGTGTATTATCGAATTAACTGCCACCCCAGACGACGACAAAAAGACAGGCAGTAATGTGTTATATCGCGTGTCCGCAGGTGAATTAAAAGCCGAAGACATGATAAAGCTGCCGATTCTACTCACCGAACATAACACATGGGAAAACGCCGTTCGAGATGCCGTTGCTAACCGCAAACGCTTGGCGCAAATTACCCAACAAAGCGCGTCCCCCATTCGTCCGTTACTGTTAATTCAAGCCGAAAATGCCGACAAAGCGGTTAATGTGGACGCGCTCAAACAACATTTAATCGACAACGAAAAAATAGACCCTAACACCATTGCTATCGCCACAGGCAATCAACGCGAGTTAGACGGTATTGATTTATTTGCGCCCGACTGTGCCATTGAAATTATTTTAACGGTACAAGCTCTTAAAGAAGGCTGGGATTGTTCGTATGCTTATGTGTTTTGTTCGGTGGCTAATATTCGTTCTAGTAAAGATGTAGAGCAACTCTTAGGCCGTGTGTTGCGTATGCCCTTCGCCAC
>JBKJUH010000005.1:0-6141 GCA_046590075.1 Agitococcus sp. | reverse complement strand
GAAAACACACACTCAGATTCAAAGCCGCGCTCACGAGCGACTTGATCCAGCGCAAAACGAAAACCGCCAATGCCACAGAATAAATCAATAAAACGGATAGTTTTACCCACGAATATGCCCATCCCCTAACACCACCCATTTTTGTGAGGTTAAACCCTCTAAACCGACAGGGCCGCGTGCATGAATTTTATCGGTAGAAATACCAATTTCCGCGCCTAAACCGTATTCAAAGCCATCGGCAAAACGGGTAGAGGCATTGACCATCACCGAACTTGAATCTACTTCCGCCAAGAAACGACGTGCTTTACTATAGTTTTCGGTGACAATAGCATCGGTATGATGCGAGCCGTATTTATTAATATGCTCAATCGCTTCATCTAAACCACTGACTATTTTAATGGCTAAAACAGGCGCAAGATATTCTTCATACCAATCTTGTTCGCTGGCTAAAGCACAATCTAACATCGCAGCGGTGCGAACACAGCCGCGTAGTTCTACGCCTTTAACTTTGTACAACTCGGCTAATTGTGGCAAGGCTTCTTCGGCAATGGGGGCATCAACCAGCAAGGTTTCCATGGCGTTACAAACACCATAACGATGCGTTTTGGCATTAACAGCAATAATAATGGCCTTGCTTAGATTCGCTTCACGGTCAATAAAAACATGGCAGTTACCATCTAAATGTTTAATAACAGGTACACGCGCCTCTTTACTGACCCGTTCGATTAAACTTTTGCCACCACGAGGGACAATGACATCCACATAGTCAGGCATAGTAATTAATTCACCAACAGCAGCACGGTCAGTAGTATTCACAACTTGAACTGCCGTTGCAGGTAAATTAGCAGCAATTAAGCCTTGTTGAATACATGCAGCAATGGCTTGATTGGAGTGAATAGCTTCTGAACCACCGCGCAAAATCGTCGCGTTGCCCGACTTCAAGCATAAGGCAGCGGCTTCTAAAGTGACATTGGGTCGAGACTCATAAATAATGCCAATTACGCCTAACGGCACGCGCATTTTTCCTACTTGAATACCACTTGGACGATACGCCAAATCAGTCATTACGCCTACGGGGTCGGTAAGGGCGATGACTTGTTGCAAGCCTTCTAACATGCCTGCAAAACGACTCGGCGTTAATTCTAAACGGTCTAACAACGCAGCATCTAAACCACTAGCGACACCATTAGCCATGTCTTGGGCATTCGCAGCCAACACTTGCGCTTGATTGGCTTCTAAGGCCTGATAAATCGCTAATAGTGCGGCATTTTTAGCATTGGTGTTGGCACGAGCAATGTGGCGTGAGGCAGTACGGGCATCACGTCCTAATGACTGCATATAGTCCTGAATATTCATTGTGGGGTTTAACCTAATTGTTCACTATGGGGGGAATTATACGCCTAAGCGTAAAGGCTACGCACTATCTTAACCGTAGATGTTTCTCTTAGGCAATTTGTCCTCAAATGACTATTATTTTGTCCTCAAACTAGCTACCCAATTGTTATTTATCGCCGTACTATGCATATTGTTGATATTGGTATTATCGTACCAATATCGCCAACTTATGACTATTTATTCAGGGTAAATTCATGTCTAAACAACATTTTGATGTACTGATTGTAGGTGCGGGTCTTTCGGGGATTGGTGCGGCCTATCATTTACAAACGGAATGTCCCAATAAAAGTTACGCAATTTTAGAGCGTCGTCAGGCCATTGGTGGTACGTGGGATTTGTTTCGTTACCCTGGTATTCGCTCTGACTCCGATATGTTTACTTTAGGCTATAACTTTAAGCCGTGGACAAGTCCAAAAGCCATTGCTGATGGCCCTTCAATCCGTGAATATGTCCGTGAAACAGCCCGTGAAAATGGCATTGATAAAAAAATTCAGTATGGCTTG
The DNA here is from genome assembly GCA_046590075.1 of Agitococcus sp. Taxonomy (GTDB): domain Bacteria; phylum Pseudomonadota; class Gammaproteobacteria; order Pseudomonadales; family Moraxellaceae; genus Agitococcus. The sequence goes on along the minus strand of JBKJUH010000005.1, from coordinate 4,243 downwards.
CGTGTGCGAACTGCTTCATGGTCTAGCCAAACATCAACATGGACGGTAGAAGCCGAGCGTGAGCCTTCGGGTGAAGTGGTGCAATTTACCTGTAATTTCTTGCAAATGTGCAGTGGTTATTACAATTACGATCAAGGTTATACCCCTGAGTTTGCAGGCATCGAAAACTTTAAGGGACAAGTGGTACATCCACAAAAGTGGACACCAGATATTGATTATACCAATAAAAAAGTGGTGATTATTGGTAGTGGTGCAACAGCCGTAACATTGCTACCAGCGATGACCGATAAAGCCGCGCATGTCACTATGCTGCAACGTTCGCCGACTTATGTTATTTCTGTACCCGAAGAAGATATTATCTCGAATAAACTACGACGCTTTTTACCGAATAAATTGGTCTATCGTTTAGGGCGTACGCGCAATGTGGCTTTGACGATGATGTTTTATAATCTCAGTCGCGAAAAGCCAAAATTAGTGCGTCGTTTCTTGTTAGGGCAAATACGTAAGCAATTGGGCAAAGATTATGATATGACGCATTTTTCGCCCAAATATAACCCGTGGGATGAGCGTGTCTGTGCCGTTCCCGATGGCGATTTATTCAAAGTGATTCGTCAGGGTAAAGCGTCTATTGTCACTGACCATATTGATTGTTTTACAGAGCATGGTATTCGTTTGAAGTCAGGCAAAGAGTTGGAAGCTGATTTTGTCGTGACGGCAACAGGGTTAAATTTGCAGTTGTTTGGCGGAATGGCGGTGACGGTCGATGGCAAAGCCATTGCAATGGGTAAAACCATGAACTACAAAGGCGCAATGTTCCGTGATGTGCCTAATTTGGCGATGACCTTTGGTTATACCAATGCCTCGTGGACGCTAAAAGCTGATTTAACCAGCGAGTTTGTTTGTCGTTTAATCAACACAATGGATAAGAAGGGCGCAAAAAAATGTACACCGCGTAATTCTGATCCATCGATAGTTGAAGAAAACTTTTTGAATTTAGCGTCGGGTTATATTCAACGCGCAGCAGGAAACTTACCCAAACAAGGCAATAAATCACCGTGGAAACTGTATCAAAATTATGCCTTAGATATGGCGATGTTACGTTTTGGTTCGGTTGATGATGGTGTGATGGTGTTTTCTTAAAGGTTTGCCCTTCGACTCCGCTCAGGGAGCAGGTAGCTGCTTTAAGCGGTTTTACGCTGGCTGAGCGGAGTCGAAGCCTCTTTTGATCGGTTGCCATCTATCACCATCAAGACGAACAACTAATCTCCAAATCTTGTCCCCAATCTGGCGGTAAATCCGCATAACGTTCATATTCAGGATGTTCTTCAAAAGGACGTTGTAGCAACATCAACAAGGTATCTAACTCGCTAAAATCACCTTTCTCTGCTTTTTCAATGGCTGTTTGTGCTAAATAGTTTCGTAAAATAAACTTTGGATTCACCGCTTGCATCTGCTGTTGACGTTCATTATCAGAAATAGGCTCACGTTGTAAACGCTCGTTATAACGCTGAAACCATGCATCAAAAGTATCGCGGTCTAGGCAATCATCGCGTAATGAACAAAGCTTATCGGTTTTGGCTACATGGCTTAAAGCTCTAAAGCTGCGCGTATAATCCATATTGTTTTTCATTAAAATATCTAATAACGAAAAAGCGATACTGTTATCGTCGGCTTCATCGGTGCTTAAACCTAATTTCTTTTTCATGCCTTGATAATAATAATCGACTAACACGCCTTCATAACGCTGCAAGGCCGCCATAATGTCTTCTTTATCAATGAGTGGCGATAGCGCATAAGCCAGCGCGTTTAAGTTCCATAGACCTATACTGGGTTGCTGATTCCACGCATATCGGCCTGTATTGTCGGAGTGATTACAGACAAAACTCGGTTTATAAACATCTAAAAAACCATAAGGGCCATAATCAAAGGTACAACCTGTAATAGAGAAATTATCGGTATTCATCACCCCGTGTGCAAATCCGACTAATTGCCATTGCGCCATTAAGGTGGCGGTGCGATTAACAATGGCATTTAATAAGGCGGCATAGGGTTGGTCGGCAGTGGCGCATTCAGGATAGTGACGTTGAATGACATAATCAGCAAAAGGTTTTAAATGACTCGGGAGATTGTGAAATAACCATTCAAAATGACCAAAACGAATATGGCTATCGGCAATACGCACTAAGGTAGCCGCAGTTTCGCGTGTTTCCCGTTGTACGGGTTCTTTAGAACCAATAATACATAATGCTCGTGTGCTAGGAATGCCTAAGCCATGAATCGCTTCGCTGCACAAATACTCCCGAATTGACGAACGTAATACTGCACGACCATCACCAAAACGAGAATAGGGCGTGCGACCTGCACCTTTTAAATGTACATCCCAACGCTCATTGTTCTTATTGACGACTTCACCCAATAACAAGCCTCGACCATCGCCTAACTGTGGATTGTATTGACCAAATTGATGACCGCTATAGGTCATGGCCAGTGGCGTGCTATTCGGCAATAACGCGTGACCGCCAAAGTAGTGGCTTAGTTCTTCGTTTGACGGCGTTTCTAAGTCTAAGAGTTGTGCGGCAGCAGCATTAAAATGGACAACAAAGGGCGATTTAATGGGCGTGGGTGTGAGTTCGGTATATAAACTTTTGGGTAATTTGGCATAAGAATTATCAAAATTGAGGGTAGTCAGCGTCGCCATTATCGGGTTGCTCGGTGAGGCAAGGGAAGTAGGCGGATTATATCATAGATGGATTGTGGCGATAGAAGCGGTGTCGGCAAGTCTCGGTTAACTTGAGTTCAGCTCAGGACTTACGCAGCACACCGCGATGCCTAAGTCCTAATAAGTTCAAACGAGACTGCCGTAGGTTTAAGTTATATCAACATCAGGGGTTATGCGGTGCACCCGAAGCACCTCTTCTAAAATCTAAATCTATGTTAAGAATTGTGGCGGCTTGAGCAGCCTCAAAGTTGCTGTTGGCTGAGTTACCAACGCCTGTGGCAGCATTGATATTACCCGCTCCTGTGGCTTGAATATTAGCATCAATAGAGCTTTTAGCCGCTGCACTCAAAGAGTCTTTGGACGCTGCGTTAACATTAGCTGAGGCATCATTAGATGACACGGAGGAGCCTCTAGCCTCTTCATCAGACAAGCTACCATGCAGGCTCGACATGATACGAGCTGATTCAGTAGTACTCATATTGGTTTTGCTATTGGCTTTACCAGAGCTACTAACCGTAGTTTTGACGGGAGCTTTTTTGCCTTTGGCGTGAGCTTTTTTGCCTTTGGCAGTTGCTGACACGCCTGCATGGACACGAGTGGCTGAGTTATGCTTAATTTTGTCAGCCTTACTGGTGGCAATAGGTTTGGATTTGGAGACTGTCGTTTTGACTTGGGTGGTGGCTTTGTCTTTGGCGTTCATGGCCGATTGTGTGGAGACGGCTGCTTGAGTATGAGTGCTAACAGTAGCCTGACCTGTACCCGAAGCCGATTCGGCGAAGGCTGCTCCCGTTAGGACTAGGAATATAGCCGCAATTAGCGTTTTATAGTTGCACATGATAATGCCCTCCATTGGTGGCAATAAGTGGAATGATATGTGTGGCATTCCCTATAAGAAAGCTTACAAAGCTACTCCGTAAATAGCCAACGGTTATTGTCGACATTCGGTGTTTTTATAAGGGGGTTTTATTAATACCAACAGCTTTATTGAATGTTGTTGCAAAATAGCAGGTAGTTTATGTCGATGTGTGATTGATTCTTTGCGCTGTATTGCAATGTAGGATTTAGTTGTATTATTGGGAAGTGAGTCACGTTTTTTGGGGATATCACGCCTGATCAACACCCCGACACTCAGGAAACCCCGAACAGCCATAAAAAGCTTGCCCATCACTTTTACGCGAACGTAACACCATTGGTTTTTGACATAAAGGACAGGTTTTAGTCGTGCCAGTGGTAGTAGTTGTTTGGGCTTTGGCTTTAGTTCTTGGTTTTTTGGGAATGGAAGCTGTTGTTTTGGCGGTGCTAGAGCTTGCTGAAACTTTTGCTTTACTCACACGCTTAACAGCAGTTTTCGCTTTGACAGCAGATTCTTTTGCGCCTTCGGGTGTGCTTAAAGTAATAATTGAATTAGCCGCAATAACAATCAGCTTTTCGATACTCTGCCGTTGTTTGGCTAAAAATACTTCAGGGTCTAAACCTTCCTTTTCAATGGCGGCTAATTCTTGCTCCATAATAGCGGTGGCAATT
>JBKJUH010000289.1:0-5236 GCA_046590075.1 Agitococcus sp. | reverse complement strand
TAAAGCGGCTGAAATGTGAGCAAATAAGCGATAACCGCGTAAGTCCTAAGTAGGGAGCCTGAATCATGTCCAGAGCTTTACTGTTGTTAATATTATGTACCATTAGCACCGCTTGGGCGAGTAACTCACCCCCGACTGTTGCTTATGTGGACTTACCCCGTTATATGGGCAAGTGGTATGAAATAGCCCGTATTCCCAATGCCTTTCAACAGTCTTGTGTGCAAGATGTGTCAGTAAACTATCAATTATTAGCTAATAATCAGGTTTTAGGTACTAACACTTGTCGTAAAGCTAATGGCAACATCTTTAATTTAGAAGTGACAGGTCAAGCTCAAGATAAAACAAATGCCAAACTAGTGTTTAAAATTACCTCAACATGGTTACGTTGGATTCCAATGATAAAAGCAGATTATTGGATAGTCGATTTAGCCGATGATTACAGTTATGCCGCCGTTGCTACCGCCGACAGTCAATATTTATGGTTGTTAGCACGGCAACCCAAATTAGATGAAATGACTTACAAAAAATTGTTAGAGCGTGTGGCTAAACAAGGTTTTGATGTGGCGAAACTGGCTAAAAATTAAATTTTTAGTGATGAACTATTGGCATAAAGCACGTCGACAGACTCAGTTTGATAGGTACTGAAAAAATTTCTAAAGCGGCGTAGCGTGATGACATGATAAACCGCGTCCATGTTGAAAACCATAGTTATGACTTCCGTTCGTGGTGATGCTGAGCTTGTCGAAGCATCGAACCACTAGCATTAAGCACTTCGACAGGCTCAGTGTGAACGGTACACTAAAAAACTACGTGTTTCTGAGTGGACGGGGTTTATTCAATATTTTTTAATGCAGGGCTTATGAGCTTTTGATGAGGGTAACAGAGCGTTTGCTAGTGTCAGCATTAACTCCGCAGTTAATTTCCTTGACATTTGTTCCTAACGAAATTAGTTTAGGGAAAAACATATAAATGGAGAAAAAGGAATGCAGTTAATTCAATGGGGATCAAAAGTTGTTATTGTGTTTGTTTCAGTTATGGTTGTTGCCTGTTCATCCCAGCCAAAAGCAGTCCAAGCCGTTAGCCCACAGCAAAATCTAAAAACAGAGCCAAATAAAGCTCTTCAAATTGTTAATCCTGCCACTAAAGTGGTGGGTACAGCTAATAATATTCAAGTTCAAGATATTCGCACTTCTTCAGTCGATAACCAATTGTTTGTTCAGGTTGAGGTAAAAAACTCACGTGGGCGTAGAGATGCGTTTGATTATCGTGTGCGTTGGTTAGATGCCAACGGCCTGCAAATCATTCCTTATGCTTCTTGGGAGGTTGTTAGTTTGGAAGGGCAAGAGCTTAGTCTAATTAGCTTCACTTCTCCGCGTATAGATGCCACCGATTTTCGTTTTGAAATAAAAGCGCATTACTAATAAAAAGAGATTTAACAAGCTCATCATTCAATATAAGGACGAAACATGAAAAACTTACACAGTCTATCACTCATGGCGACTTTTCTAATTCTAACGGCGTGTGCCACTAAACCTGTCGAAAAAGCATCTGATTTTGCTCAGGCCGATCGTAATGGTGATGGCAAAATCAGCCAAGCCGAGTGGTTAAATACAGGTGGTTCTGAGGCGGCATTTTTAGCGGTTGACCGTGAGCGTAAAGGACAGTTGAATGAATCGGCTTATCGTGAAGCATTGCGTATGGCAGATCAAAATGGTGCTGCCGCGCAAAGACAACAACAGATGGCAGATGAAGACATCACCATTCGAGTACGCGCAGCTTTGCTAAATCGCAGAGATTTAAATGGCACTGGACTGCGAATTGAAACCTATCAACGGCAAGTCACCCTTTCAGGCGTAGTTCGTACTCAACAAGAGAAGCAAATCGCCGAAAGCACCGCTCAGAGTGTGAATGGCGTGGCCAATGTATTTAACCAACTGGTTATTCGTCAGTAAGTGATAAGGATATTTTAAGCATGAAAGCCAACGTACTTCTACTGACAACAACACTAATGGCATTAGGCAACACCGCTGTAGCAGAAACATTAACGGTTTCGGGCATTGGTAAAGCCCCCATCACTCAAGATGCTGCTTTAACTCGTACAGAGTCTTTGCAATCGGCCAAAAGAGACGCAGTGGTTCAATTAATCAATAAATTGAATGGGCCACGTTCAGCAGACGATCCTGCCATACAAGCAAAGCTAGACTTGGTTGCTAAGCAAATTGGTGATGAATTTATCTTAGACCAATCAACAAATCGTGATGCGGCTAATAATTTAGTGACCACGCTCAAGTTGCAAATAGATGACTTGCAAGTACGGTCACTGATTTCAGATTTGGGTATAGCCCAAACGACGGCGCGTAATTACCCCATTCTGATTCTCATGGATGAGTTTTTTACCACCCCGACAGATAGCACTAAGCCTTTGCGGGAGGTAGTGGAGTTTTCATCCGACAAAAGCGCAGCCTACAACGAAAAAGCGCACGATGATGCCTCTGCCTCCTCTAACAGCCAATCTAGCCAAAAAAGTGCTGAGCGTGTCAGTGCAGCGGCAGCCTATAGTGCGGACGCGCAAGTACAAGGTCGACGTAATACCCAAGTCAATGGTTATTATGGTTCGGCAAACGAGCAGGTTGGTGTAAATGCCAGTGCCAGTGCGGCAGGCAAAGCGCGTTACGATGCTATAGCCAAAAATGAATCCAACAATGCAGAGTCTGCAAACGAATCACGTTCTTCTGGGCATGAAATTAGTGCTGAACAAAAAGACGTACAAACTTTCAAAAAACTCGTTGAGTATCAACCCCGTAATGTCGGTCCTGATAAGCAGAATTACACCTTACAGGCATTGTTACGACAAACCGCACGTTATGACTTGGCGACGCGAGACTCTGACCTTTTTCGCAGTAAGTATTTTACAGGTAAACCACTGACTATTGATGAAATGACCAATAGTAGTGAGTTGTCGCGTTTCACTGCCGCAGCGCGTGACGAGCAAGCCGATTATTTAATGGTTGGCAATACCATCATTTTAGATAATGGCAAAAGTCCTGCAACGGGGCAATTTGTCTGCGATGGCTTATTGTCGCTGAAAACATTTTCCACCGAAGATGGCAGTACCATAGCTGCCGAAGCGCGCTCCGAAAGTGCGAGTGGCAATACGCCTGACCAGTGCCGCGTCAATGTAGCGAATAAAATGGGCAACTATGCCGTAGGTGTCGTCGGCCATGCCATTAGCGAATACTGGAAAAAAAGAGAAACTTATGGTCGTGAATACAGTGTTGTTTTACGCAGCTTAATGGGTAACTTAAACGAAAACTCCAAAGATGCGTTTAGTGAAGCCTTAGAGTCAATGCAAGGTATTAACAGTAAAGTAATTGAACGCCGTTCGACCAGAAATGAGTTAGAAGTTTCGTTAACCTACAAAGGCGAAAAGTCTTTATCGCGTGCCATTGGTGCCGCATTAAAAACGCAAGCGGTCTTTTCGCAATCTGGACGTAAAGTAGATGGCACAAAAGTAGTCATTTGCTTAGAAGGCCAATGTCCATAAGTTTTGGGAGTAGGAGAGGGTGAGAAGCCCTCTCCGACAGGGAATAGATATGCGTTTTAACTCACTCATGGCATTAAGTCTTTCTGTAATGTCACTATCCAGTCAAGCTTTTAATTTATATCCAGCACGCAGTGTACTTGGGTTAGATGATGCTTGCCGAGAACAAGACAAAAGCAGTGCGATTGACTGTTTATTTAGCGAGGCAGTTAAAAGTCCAGAATATCGTGAGGAGCTTCGTGTTTTATTATTAGCGCAAGAGAAGTCCGCTTTTCCTTCCCTTATTGTCGATAATATTACCGCCAAATCCCGAAATCAGACATGGGTTGTGTCAACGGAAGTCGTCAGAGCATCACGTTATACGGTTACTAAAGGCTCTACGGTGGATGTTTTTCTGCCAATTACCGTCAGCTTAAAAATTACCAATATATTGAGTGGCGAAGTGCTATTTTCACGCAGCCACACCGAAATTCAACCAACGAGCTTTATCGCAGCAGATATAGACAATGACTTAACAAAAGAAGCCATTCGCAAACAATATCAAACCTTATTAAAAACGAGTCTCGAGAGTGTGATACAGCAAGCGAGTCAATCATTTAAGCCAGCACAAATTAGTACAAAAGTACAAAAAGCATGGAAAGGCTATTTGATTTTGGATAAAGGCTTAGATGCAGGAATTGGCAATAGTGATGAGCTTGTGCAAAGCGATGGCTCCTCTATTCGGGTCATTCATGCCGAAGCAAATTATGCTGTAGCTATTCCTATTTTGGGTAATGATATTCGTAAAGATGCCCTATTTGAAAAAATTGCCACCTCTACGCGAAATGCAGTGCGTAAGCCAAAAGCCTTATTAGCGGATATTCATGTGCCAGCAGGGGCTTCTGCTAATTTGGTTGAACAATTGTTTAGCGACAATTTAGGCGAAGCAGCCTTTTCCTTAATTCCTATTAACAATCGTTTTAGCCAGCTCAGTCGGGAAATTAGCCAAGAAACCGAGTTATCACAAGATCACATTGCAGGCTTAGATACGGGTAAATCTGCTAATGCCAATTTTAGGCCGTTGCCTGAGTTGTTCTTGCGGGTAACTGTGGCAGAGCCTTTGGTGTATAGCATTAATTCTGCATCGGGGGATGTCCAGCATCGTGTTGTAGAGTCTCGCGTCTATGGCGATATGCTGGATAACACGGGGCGAGTGGTGTTTTCAACGCAAGCTAAAGACCTTATTAAAGAAAACATCCCCAAAGGAATCGGCTTTGATACCGAGTCTCGTATTGAAGTGACTACCAAAAACGCTTTGTTGGAGTTAGCAAAGCAATTTAGCACTAACATCAAATTTAATCGTTTTAGCCTCAAAGTAGATAATACCAAAGAAGACACCTTTGACGTGTTGGATGCCAGTGGTCAACTACAAATTGGCGCAGCCATTAAGGTATTTCGACAAGTTAAAGCGGATGATATTGATGCGCTCATTCCCTTATGGGAAGCTCGGGTAGAGCAACGCAATGGTGATGTTGCGCTGGCTCGTTTGTTGTTGCCGATTAACAGTATGCCAGAGCAAACACTCAAGCCTAAGTCCAATGATATTGTCTTACTAGACACAGCATCTCAAGGTGGAGCAGGTGGTTTGGCATTTTGTAAAGATAACCCCAATGCACCCAATACTTCGTTGAATGTAGGCAATCTTCCTGAGCAAGT
>JBKJUH010000154.1:0-6142 GCA_046590075.1 Agitococcus sp. | reverse complement strand
CGGTAGTCTCTGGCGTGACTACCGCGCTGTTATCATTAAAACGGGTAAAAACAATGCCACCCCATAAATTGTCTTGTGTACCCTGCCAATGACCTCGTTGCTGTTGGCCAAGCAAACCTCGAACTAACAGGGGGACTTCGCTTTGCCATGCTTTATCGTTTAATACCGCCAAAATCAGTCGCGCTTGCAGTAAAGAGTTGTTGTCATACCACCACCAACGTTCTTTACTCTTTTTCAACAGCATCACTGTGCCGCCCGATTGCACCAGTTGTGCTTTCAGCAACTGATGTGCTTGTGCCAGTCTTTGCGCGCGTTTAGGGATATTGGGCGCGGCTTGTAACAACTCCAACCAATCAATGAGCATATGCGTTGGCCATTTCGCAGGCTCTAAACGCAAGTTGTCTAATAAAGTCGGTTTAAATCGACCATATTGCGCCAAGATGCTGGCGACTTCTAATTGCCGTTGTATGCCATCAAAGTTTTCTTCATAAATCCAATAACGATAGATTTGTGCATCTAAACGATGTTCGGCATAGGCTTGTAAACCTGCCAACATTTTGTTGCGGCTATCATCAGGAATTTTCCAATTTAAGGCTTTGGCTAAACGTAAGACATGCGCGGTTAAAAATGACGAACCTGCGCTTTCACCAGAGCTGGGATAAAACATCGCCAAGCCATCTTTGTCTAAATAGGTGGGTAAATCGCCCATGATGGTTGCCCATACTGCTTTATCTTGCAGACCTGCGGCAGCGGTGGTTTTTTGCTCTAAACAGGCATAAGGATAATAGGCAAACCAGTCTTTGACCGCGCCTAAAGTGCCACCTAAATTGGGCTGAACATCAATTTGTAGCTGACTACCTTCTAAAGCGGTGGGCGGTAAAGCGGCTATTGACTCGCTAAAGGGCTTATCTTGCAGTTGCGTTAAGGTTGTTTGCAACAGTTGTAAGGGCACAGACGGCAATACTTTTTGGCTGACTTTGAGCTTGTCGCTGTAGTGTTGACCTTGGGCATTGACTTGCCATATTAAGCTGTCACGACGACGCGGCACGACCACAGGTACAGTAATTACTTGTGAGGAATTTGCCGCCAAGTTTACCGTGGTTTGATAGGGTGATGTCAACGCAGCAGACTCAATGGTCACTTGAATGATGTCGGCTTGCTCACTGCTATTACGCACGGTAAATTCTGCTTGGTAATTATCACCATCGCGCACCACCAACGGCAAACCACTTAACACTTGTACTTCTTGACTACTACGGAAACTTTGGCTGCCTGTACCAAACTGCTCCCGCGAGCTAGCAATAGCCACCACTTTAAAGCTAGTTAAGGAGTCGTTAAGCGGCACAGTAAAATGGGCTTGACCTTGGGCATCAACAGGCGCGCTGGCTTGCCACAATAACAAGGTATCAAATAACTCACGGGTTGAACCGCCGCGCCCACCGCCACCGCCGCTAGGTAAGGCTTTTTTACCAAAATGACGTTTACCGACCACTTGTAATTGATTGGTGGCGGTATTGATGCCAAAGGCACGTTCTAACATCATCGACGGCAATACATTCCATGACTTATTATCCGCCAACTCTAATAAAGCTTCGTCCACCACCGCTAAGGTAATTTCGGTATTGGCAGGCAATTCGGTTTTGCCTTTGGCGGGCGATACTTTAACGGTAACTTGGGCTTGTTCTTTCGGGTGATAAAGCGTTTTATCGGTCTGCACATCCACACCTAATTGATAAGCTTCCCAACCGACTTTTAACTCCGCAATGCCCATCTTAAAGGCAGGTTTACCTAAATCGACTAAAGCCGTGGCTTGAATGTCATTATTACGACCTCGTACCACGAACACCGAGACATAAACATTCGGCGAGTATTCGCCTTTAATCGGCACACTAATCACAGGCTCTTTGCCCGTTAATGGCATCACAAAACTCTCTAGTACGCCATCACGTTCAATAGCAACTAAAGCTGTCGCTTCACGGAAAGGCATGCGTACTTGTAAACGAGCAACATCACCTGCTTGATAATGCTTTTTATCGGCGATGACATCAATACGGTCGTCATTGCCTTGGTCAAACCACCAATCATCACCACCGCCAACCCAAACACTGGTTTGTGTGGCTGCTTGACGGCCTTGAGGGTCGGTACTAATGGCAGTTAACTTCAATTCACCTGATGTTTTTAGCGGCAACACACACATTAACCGCCCTTGCTCATTGGTTTTTGTCCCGCAGTTAATGGTTATTGGCGTTTTGACGAGCGTGGTGTCGTAAGAGTAATAACCGCCTAATGTCCGTTTACGATGGCTGTCATAACGAATCATTTCACCCTTTATGCTAATCGGTGTATTCGCTGCGGCTTGTTGCTGTTGATTGACGGTGACAAATTCCACCTGCACAGGCTCACCCGAAGCCAACCATGACGACTGCACGCGTGAGCCAACTAATACCGACGCAGGCCAAATAGTGCTAGTTGCGCCCACAGTATGGGTTTCGCCACTCGGGTCGCGAAACTCCATTTCCATCCGTACCGCGCTCACTTGTTGAATGCTGGGTAAAGCACTACTGGCGGCCGTTAATGCACCCGTCGCATCAAGGGTTAAGGCTTGATTCTCTAGTTCAACATCCTGATTTTGCTCGTCTGTTGTTTCTGTTTTCGTCAATGAAGCGAGTGGTACGGAGTCAAAAGAAAACTCATCAAAACCTTTAATCGTTGGCCATGTTCGACTGACTTTACCACGCACACTCACAGGCGCATTGCTGTAACCACCACCGCTTAAATAACGTAATTGTAATTGCAACGGCAAGGTTTTAGACGCGGTGCTAATGGTAGGCAAAGAAAAATCAGCTTTTAACACAGGCAATCTAAAGGCGGAAACGGTAAAACAACCCGAATATAACGTTTGTTCGTTTTGCAGCTCTAAACGCGCACAATATTCACCCAACTTGGCACTTTTAGGAATTGTCCACTCACTGCCACCATTCCCAATGGGGTTAAAGCTTGTGGGGACTTCAAACTGCTCACCACTGCCTGCGTGTTCTAACAACAGTTTTTTCACGGCAAAATCTTTGTTGGGCGCACTTAAACCCGATAATTTGGCATAACGAACCAGATGTTGCATATGTACAGTTTCGCCGACACGCAACAAGCTACGGTCAAAAATGGTATGGGCAATATAATCACCTGTTGATTTTGAGTCACCGTAATACTCTTCACCTTCGCCATAATAAGAGCCTGAACTAAAGTTATAACGCCAGTTTTCAATACCGTTATTCCACTCCGACAAGGCAAAACTGCGGTCACTACCACTTTTAGCAAAGATCACCCATGAAGAGTTTTGGCAACTGCTGGCGTTAGGCGTATTTTCGGGATAGCTTGGCTCTTTGAACACGTCTTTTGCCACTTTAACCGTGCCTTGCGCATTAGTTTGTCCTGTCCATAACTGTTTACGGTTGATGCAATCCCAAACACTGACATCGGCATTAGCGACAGGCTGGCCTTTGGCTAAATCGGTCACCCACACCAAACCACCTGCCCCACCCATTTGCACGTGTACGCCTAAATTGGTGACTAAACTCATGCTATGTACATACGCTGCTTGTGGCTTTTGGCTAATCCATTCGCCTAAATAACGGCTTTCGACTTCGTGTACATACAAACCATTAGTGACAGGAATACCAATCACCTCAAACTCACGCGCGCTTAATTGTTTCGGTAAGGGTTGAACACTGACACCCGCTTGTTTGGCAATTAACGGCTTGTCTAAACTGCCATAATTGCCATTGCTGACATAACTTTTTAAGGCATTGACTATCGTCAGTTCGTCGTCGGCTATTTTAAGGCTATATAACTTGGCTTCGGTTTTGGCCGCCAAGCTGGGCTCTAAGTTACGCACTGTGATTGGCACGGCACCCACCGCTGTTTCCACGACACCAAAGTCCGCCGAAAACTTGGCTAAAGGGGGATAATCGCCTGTTTTGACGTGAAGAGGAAAACTCTTAGCATTGGCTAATGGCCGATTAAAAATATCACTGATACCACTCGGCAAACTTAACACAAACGCAGAGTTTGCAGGAAAAGGCGCAGTCAAACGCACATAATCGCCATCTTGAAAATCATCACCATTGTTAGGTACAGGTGTCCAAACTTGCTTTGCGCCTTGTAAACGAATCGCTTTTAATTTATCGGCGGTCACCACTTCGGAAAAGCGAATTTCCATATCGGTTAATGGCACACAGGGCGCTTTGGCACTTTGCCGTGGGCAGCTAAAAGTCACCGTAAAAGGCTGACGTACTTTATAGGCCAGAATTTGGTCGCTACTGCGTTTTATATTGGCCGAAGACAGCACGTTTTTGCCCCACACCAAACGCACGTCATTACCTGCGGTCAGACGGCGACCACACGTCACGGCTCGCCATTCGACGACACGGTCTTGTCGACGTTGATTATTGAGGTAATACTCATCGCCTTTTTGGCCGCGCCACCAATCAACAACGACCTTATCTTGTTTCGCTAACCAAGCACTGGTTTCGGTTGCTGTTAAAAATTTAGCATAGAGTTTTTCGGGTGAGTCACTGGCCAAACAATAGACATTGTTCGGTAATGCCCGTGTATCGCTTGTTTTGTCTAATTTTAATAGAAACACTTGGTCGTCTAAAACCTCAGTGTCGTGACGCGGCCATGAGTCAATAATCCGCACGCCTTTGGTAGCACTACGGTCATAACCAAAGCTGACATCACCGACTTTAAATTGATAACGAGGGAATGCTTTAACAGGTTTGCCCAACACGCTTTTTAACGCAGGGGCTAAATTAAACTCACAAACCACCCCTACAGGCAGATTGTTTTTGAAGTGATAAACCCATGTTTTGGTGTCGAGCCAACGGCCACTGCCGTAACCTTTACAAGACTCACTGACAATAAACGGATTACGGACATTTTTATCGCCCGCGCGCACCATAGCTTCCGAAAAACGCGCACGCGCTTGGCCGACTGCGCCCACATCGCCTTGAGGACTAAAACTGTTTAAGGTGACGGTTTGCCCAATGGCCTGATACGCGGCACTTTTGGCTTGCACCATCACCTCATTGACGCTCAAGGCATAAGCACGAGAACAAGACAGGGTGAGCAACAAAATAACGAATAGCCAATATGAGCGAAACATATCGCCTCCTATGCGATGTGAACTGCTTTTATAGGACTTACGCGCTAATCGCGGTGCGATGCGTAAGTCATGTTTCAATCATAGCGTTTTGTGCTTTAATTGAGAGCATAAATAATGACAAAGCCCATCAATAAGGGAGAAATAACATGATTATTATTAAAAAAAATATGATGTTGGATGATGTCTTAGCCACATGGCAAGAAGCACTAGGCGCAGACTTTAATGCCTATCATAATCACTGTTACCGTGTGCTCAATTTTTATGCCGCGCTGATTGCAAAAACAGTGATTAATATTGATAAAGGCGCAATTGCTATTGCTTTCCATGATATCGGCATTTGGACACAGAAGACCTTTGATTATTTAGCGCCATCCGAACAACTGGCACGCGAGTATTTAACGGCTGAAAGTCATCCGAATTGGATAGACGAGATTATCACCATGATTGCCAACCATCATAAAGTCACTGCCTATCGTGGCGACCCTTTAGTAGAAGCCATGCGTAAAGCAGACTGGATTGATGTCAGTTTGGGCTTGAGACGTTTTGGTTTGGATAAATCGTTTGTTGCTTCGGTACAGATGGAGTTTCCCAACGAAGGTTTTCATCAGCGTTTGGTTAAGCTATCCGCCAAACATACGGCAGCGAATGTCTTTCATCCACTGCCCATGATCAAATGGTAACGATTAAGGTGAGGCTGTAGGATTATTACTACTACTGACGGCTGGTGCTGGATTATCGAGCGTGTGTTCTACCACTTCATAAAAACCACAACGATGGCAAACTTGCGCACAACCATGCTTGGTTGCAGAGTGGTACTTCAAGCCTTCCGTCATTTGATGGCCAAACCAATGACACATTAATCGCTCAAAGCGCGTACTGTGTCGAATTTGTGGCTTATACATAATAAAAATCCATAAATGTCAATATTACAAGAATGGATTTTTATTATGTATAAGCCACAAATTCGACACAGTACGCGCT
>JBKJUH010000064.1:0-2691 GCA_046590075.1 Agitococcus sp. | reverse complement strand
ACTTCGGCGGTGCGGTAGCCTTCTGTGCCTGATGGTTTTTGAGTCCAGCCGTTTAATTGTGTGGCAATACGTTCTAATTCGGCATCAGGAATATGCGCCATCGTTGTTTCAGCATGTTCGAGCCAGATTAGGTTTTGTAGTTCTAACACTAAACTTTTTGCCAAGTGTTCGCTGAGTAGGGTGCGTAATAAAGACTTGGCATGTTGTTGTTTTTGCTGCTTTAACCAGATTGCCATATCTTGTTCAGGAAAAAGGTCAATATGAATGCTCTCACCTAAAGACCAGTAATTAGATAATTGTAAAGACGCTGGCCCACTCAAACCGCGATGGGTAAATAAGATATTCTCGTGGAAAGCAGCATTGTCATTGCTTAAACTGACATCCACCGCTAAACCCGACAACTGTTCGGAAATCGTTTTAAAGCTATCACTAAACATAAAAGGCACTAAACCTGCGCGTGTCGGCAAGACAGTATGACCAAATTGACGAGCAATTTGATAACCAAAACCTGTAGCTCCCATGGTGGGAATCGACAAACCCCCACTGGCGACGACTAAAGATTCGGTACTAAATTGTCCTAAGTTAGTTTCTAAACTAAAACGTGCTTTGGGGTTGCCATCCGTTGGTTGCTCGATGGTTTTAATACTTGCAATAACGCATTGGCTTTTAATAGTGACGTGGCCACGCTCACATTCATTTAATAACAGGGTCAAAATATCTTTTGCCGAGTCGTTGCAGAATAACTCACCATGTTTGCGCTCGTGGTAGGCAATTCGATGTTTTTCGACGAGTGCAATAAAATCCCATTGGGTATAACGATTGAGTGCCGAAATACAAAAATGAGAATTAGCAGACAGAAAATTGTCAGGGCTAACAAACAAATTAGTAAAATTGCAACGACCGCCACCCGACATCAATATTTTTTTGCCGACTTTATTACTGCTGTCTAACACTAAAACGCTTCGACCACGTTGGCCAGCCGTACTCGCACACATTAAGCCCGAAGCACCACCACCAATAATAATTACGTCAAAATGACTCAATTGCATTGCTCGTCAAAATAGAAATAGGGCGAATTATAACGAATTAGCACAATCGGTGAGACTTAAAATCGGGTCTATGTTATGAATGTCGCGTTATCAAGTCGCTTTTAGCCACCTCAGTCTGATTTAAGGAGAAAATAGTGAATGAACCTATGAAAGAACAACCAGATGAGCCCATCGTACAACCATCAGAGTTTGTCTATTTAGGTTTTGGCCAAAGAATTTTGGCCTCTGGAATTGATACCATTATTCAAGTCATTATTTTAATTCCTATTGTAATTGTGTATTTTCCTAACTTGTTCAAAGTGCCTCCGCAAAGTGCTGAATTCCAAGCAATGCTCATGTCCCTGCAAAATGTATTTATCGTCTTACTGATCGTCTATTTGTTGCCTTTTTGGCACGTGTCACAGTCAACAATTGGCAAAATGGTTTTCCATTCTAAAGTTGTTGATGCCTCCACAGGCAAAAAACCAAGTACTAAACAATTTATTATCCGTTTTGTGGGCTATATCGTCTCAAGCTTATTTTTTGGTTTGGGTTTTGTTTGGATTGCCTTTGATAAGCGCAATCAAGGCTTACACGACAAAATGGCTAATACTGTTGTTGTGAAAGTCATGCCTGCTAATTCTATGTCGGCTTAAAAATATTTCACCCAGCCTAACTCACCACTTTGCCAATGAGTGCGCTGCTGTTGCTCAATATGGCCATTGAAGCGTAAGGCATTTTGGTTATTGAATTGCCATTGATAACCGAGGTTCGCACTGTTTAAAAAGGCTTGCGAATCTTGGTGATAAAAACTCTGCACATCCATCAATAATTGGCCAAAACGTGATTGTTGACGGCAACCGAGTTTAGGACCTAAACCTACACGCCAACCCTCGTCCAAATGACTACCACCTTGCAAATGTCCCCGTAAAAAGCCATAACATAACCAGTTATCAGTATTTAGCTTGCTACTAATACCTGCGCCACCTTCGATAAAGGCAACACCGTGTTGTTCCTGAGTGCTAAACAATCCTTGCGAATTAACCGCGACTTGTTGGCTACCTATAGCAAGCGACCAAGATAAAGGCTTTTGAAAGTCGTTGCGTGGTGCGAGCGAGTCAATACTGACCAAGGTAAAACGTTGTAATTTGAGTTGATCGCTGGCTGTTTGATAGCGCAGTTGCAAGCGTAAAAAATCGATGGCGGCACCCCGTCGATAACCATCATCATTATCTAATAAGTCATGATAAGCAGGGCGATAGTCAATACTGACAAAACTTTGATGTTGTTGATAACCTGCGCCCAAGATAAAACGGCTGGTATCATGGCCTTGTGAAGGGTCAGTCAAAGGTTTAGGTGGCGATGACCTTTCTGCCGCAGGGTAAGCACTACGTTTAATGAGTAAGTTGCGAAGTTTTGGCGGTGTCGTGGTTTTATCGACTTCATGGGCTAAAAACTGGTAGTACAAATAATCGTAAGCCATTTCATAGGCTTGCGCTTGTTCGCTGGTATTGAGTGTTGTCACTGTTGATTCGGGATTATCCGCCAACTGTATGGCAGTTTGATTTATTGTTGCACTGTTTTCCTGCGCATGAAAGCTAAGCGCAGTACCACTGGCTGGACGATAAACAATCTTTTTTAGGATATTTTTTTCTTCTAATGT
>JBKJUH010000403.1:0-2856 GCA_046590075.1 Agitococcus sp. | reverse complement strand
AACCACTAGCACCGCCAGTAGCGGCAACAGGCGCAGGTGTGGTTAATACTTTTTTGACAAAGGCATGAACATCATCTTTAACAATGCGACCTTTAGAAGCTGTGCCTTGTACTTGCCGTAAGTCGACACCTAATTCGCGTGCTAAACGACGAACCGCAGGCCCACAATGTATTAATGTCTTTCCTGTATCTTCTTTGATAGGTGGAGGCGCTTGCAGAACTTCGGTGGCGATATCCACTACGGGCGGTTTAACTTCGGCAACAACATCAGCAACATCGGTATTAGTAGGCGCAGGCTCATCGGCTGGGGTAAAAATCAACGTGTGTTTGGCTTCAGTAGGTGCTTCGTTAGGCGCATCAGCACTGTCTATTTGCACTAAAGCAGTGCCTTCGCTGACTTTATCGCCCAATTTAACCAACAATTTAGTCACTATGCCTACCATTGGACTCGGCACTTCCATACTGGCTTTGGCTGACTCTAACAACACAATAGGCGTATCTATCGCCAACGTTTGACCAACAGTGACTAAGACTTCAATCACTTCCGCATCATCTGTGCCTAAGTCGGGCGCGGGAATAATTTTTAACATGATATTCCCTCCTTAAACCAATGGGGCGTAGGGTTTTTCGGCATCAATATCAAAACGCTCTATTGCGTCTTGCACCAAACTACGGCCAATAACACCGTCATCCGCCAAAGCATTTAAGGCAGCAATAACGATAAAATAACGATTCACCTGAAAATGCTCACGTAGTTTTTCTCGGCTATCTGAACGACCAAAACCGTCAGTTCCTAAAGCAATATAGGGCAAACCTGCTGGTAAAAAAGCACGTAATTGCTCGGCAACAATACGCATATAATCACTCGCAGCAACAATTGCGCCTTTCACTGCACGTAACTGCCCAGTCACCCATGCAATTTTCGGCGTTTCTAGGGGATGTAAATGATTCCAATGTTCACACGCTAAGGCTTCTTTACGCAGCTCATTAAAGCTGGTAACACTCCAAACGGCAGCGCGAATACCATAGACGTTGAGTAGTAATTCAGCCGCAGCTTCTACTTCACGCAGAATCACGCCTGAACCTAATAACTGGATTTCGTCGCCATTGCCTGACGGTGCTGCTTTTAATAAATACAAGCCGCGACGAATACCTTCTTCTGCGCCAACGGGCATCGGTGGATGTGAATAATTTTCGTTCATGGTAGTGAGATAATAATACACGCGCTCGTGTTCGCCATACATGCGTCGTAAGCCATCTTGAATAATCACGGCTAGTTCGTAGCCATAACACGGGTCATAACTGACACAATTAGGGATGGTACTAGCTAATAAATGTGAGTGGCCATCTTGATGTTGCAAACCTTCGCCATTGAGTGTCGTGCGGCCACTGGTGGCACCAATCATAAAACCTTGGGCTTGAATATCACCCGCCGCCCACGCTAAATCGCCAATCCGTTGAAAACCAAACATCGAATAATAAATATAAAACGGCAACATGGGATGATTGTTCATGCAATACGACGTACCGACGGCAATCCACGCGCTCATTGCCCCTGCTTCGTTAATGCCTTCTTCTAACATCCGCCCTTTTTTATCTTCCTTGTAATACATCATTTGTTCGGCATCTTCGGGAGTGTATAACTGACCAACATGGGAATAAATACCCATTTGCCTAAACATTCCTTCCATACCAAATGTTCGTGCCTCGTCTGGCACAATCGGCACCACTCTATCGCCTAAATCGGGCTGTTTAATGAGGATATTTAATAAACGGACAAAGACCATAGTTGTCGATATTTCGCGTTCTGAACCTTGTAATACTGGGTCAAATACCACTAATTCTGGCACGGGTAATGGCGTTTTATTGGCATGGCGAACGGGTAAAAAACCGCCTAGTTTTTGTCGCTGTGCCATCATATAACGTAATTCTTGGCTGTTAGCTGCTGGTTTGTAAAACGGTACTTTGGCTAACTGCTCGTCAGTAAACGGCATATCAAAACGGTCACGGAATGCTTTCAGCGACGCGATATCTAATTTTTTTAATTGATGGGCTTTGTTAATGCCTTCGCCTGTGCCAGTACCATACCCTTTTACGGTTTTTGCCAAAATAACGGTGGGTTGCCCTTTGTGTGCCATCGCTTTGGCATAGGCGGCATAGACTTTATAAGGATCGTGGCCGCCCCGATTTAACTGATAAATTTCTTCATCACTTAAATGTTCGACCATGGCTTTGAGTTCGGGATACTTGCCAAAAAAATGTTGGCGGGTAAAGTCGCCGCCGTGGGTTTTGAAGGCTTGATATTCACCATCTACACATTCTTCCATGCGATGCTTTAACACGCCTGTAGTGTCTTGGGCTAAGAGAGGATCCCATTTGCGTCCCCACACTACTTTAATGACATTCCAACCTGCACCGCGAAATACCGACTCTAACTCTTGAATAATTTTGCCATTGCCACGTACAGGGCCATCTAAACGCTGCAAATTACAGTTAATAACAAAGATTAAATTATCCAGTTTTTCTCGGCCTGCTAAGGCAATTGCGCCTAAAGACTCTGGCTCATCCATTTCACCATCGCCCAAAAACGCCCACACTTTACGGTCTTGTTCGGGCATTAACTCTCGGTTAATCAGGTATTTCATGACATGGGCTTGGTAAATCGACATGATGGGGCCTAAGCCCATGGATACGGTGGGAAACTGCCAATAATCAGGCATTAACCACGGATGCGGATAACTGGATAAACCTTTGCCATCGACTTCACGGCGAAAATTTTCGAGTTGTTGTTCGCTAATGCGTCCTTCTAAAAACGAACGCGCATAAATTCCGGGTGCAGAATGACCTTGGTAGTAAA
>JBKJUH010000385.1:0-3292 GCA_046590075.1 Agitococcus sp. | reverse complement strand
AGCAAAACGGCACACTAAAAACTACGTGTTTCTGAGTACACGAGGTTTATGTAGGCAATTGGGGAATAAATTCGCCCCAGTTTTTATACGGCTAAGGCAACAACATGTTTTGCCGTGTATGGCAAGGAGTACTGTAAAATCCTCCTACAAACTTCCCCAAACTTCCCCAAACTTCCCCAAACTTTTTCTAAAAAACTAATAAATTTTAAATTAACTAGGTTTAATTTAAATTTGCAATATTATAGGGAGTGTATAAATTTATTGGTTAATGAATAGTTCTTATTGGGGTTGGCATCGGCTAGAATGTCTTCTATATTTATTATTCATTTCCCTATTTGATATTGGCTTTGCATTATGTCTTTTTCTGATAACGACAAAAACCAAGAACAAGAAAGTCATCTTCATAACCCACAAGGTCGAAAAGCGACTATTTCACGGGAAGACTTAATATCAGCCGCCTTAAAGTTAGTCGGCCCACATCGCAGCATTTCAACGCTTAGTTTACGGGAAGTGGCACGGGAAGCAGGTATTGCTCCTAACAGCTTTTATCGTCATTTTCGTGATATTGACGAGCTTGCCATTGCGCTTATTGACAAAGCAGGTCGCTCTTTACGGTTGATTGTCGGTGCGGCTCGGCAACGTGCCACCTCAGAACGCAGTATCATTCGCACATCTGTTGAAAGCTTTATGGATCAGTTGAATGCCGACGAAGCATTGCTGCATATTTTATTGCGCGAAGGAACGGTCGGCTCATTGGCCTTTAAGCACGCGGTTGAGTGTGAGTTGCGTTTTTTTGAAGAAGAATTAAGAGCGGATTTGGTACGACTAGGTCATGCTAAAAATGCACCTTTATTTGAGCCAGCTTTAGTTGCCAAAGGCATGACACGTTTGGTCTTTGCGATGGGGGCAACCGCACTGGATTTACCTCGGGAACGCCATCCTGAAATTATCGAACCTACCGTCATCATGCTACGAATGATATTAACAGGTGCGGAAAGAATGGCGATAGAACCCTCGTTACGATGGTAATTAGCGACTATCTATTACCGCCACCGCTCAATGGCGGACATATCCGCTTGTTTTGCATCAACCCAATGCGCCTCGCCATCAATATATTCTTTTTTCCAAAACGGGGCTTGGGTTTTCAAAAAGTCTATCATAAACGCAGCCGCCTCAAACGCTGCCGAACGATGCTGACTTGCCACCGCCACCAAGACAATTTGTTCACTCGCAGATAAATAACCAATACGATGAATCAGCCTCACCCCTAATAACGGCCAACGCTGTTGTGCTTGTGCGACAATCCCCTCTAAAGACTTTTGCGTCATGGCAGGATAATGCTCTAACTCAATCGCAGTGACATGGCCGTGACTCGCTGTCTCGCGCACCAACCCCACAAAACTGACAATTGCTCCGACATTTTGCTGGCGCAAGGCGGAAACTTCATTTTGCAAGTTAAAGTCTTGGTGTTGTATAGAAATCATTAGTGACTCTCTGCGGTCATTGGAGCTTCTGCTTCTGCTTCAGATACAGGCTCAGTGGGAACGGAAAACCAAAAACTAAGCACTTCTAAATGGATAGGGATTTATACTTCAAAGGGCGCAATCACAAACCATTGCCCTGCACTTTGCACCGCATAATACGACTGACCATCAATTTCTTGTACTGTCGCCCATTCTACCAATTGATAAAATACATTACGATGAATCAACGCATCTAAACGGTCACGCACATGAATATAGGGGCGCGGTTCACCGTCAGGGGCATCATAGTTCACCCATAAGGGATGTTCGGCATCTAAGACAATCACATCGTCGGTCAGGGTGGTAAAACGTAAATACTCAACATTATCCTCAAGCACTTTCGTCACTAAAGTAGCAATAAACGGCGCATCATCAACGACAATACGCACCTTTTCGACGGGCGTAATTAAATAAAAACAATCATCTTCATCGTGACGTAAAATCGAACTAAATAACTTAACCAATGCAGGACGACCAATCGGCGTGCCCATATACAACCATTGGCCATTGGCTTTAATTTGCATCGGTAAATCGCCACAACACTCAGGATTCCATTTATGAACAGGTGGCAAACCTTTAGGCATATTGCCATTCTCATCTTTCAATAGACGCATAATTGCCATTGGGTCTGCTTTTATTTGTGAATATTGGGTCATATTGAGTATTTCCTATTTTTTGTCGAACAAAATATCGTATAAAAAGTTGGTCTTTGGATAGTGTGCTTTTATCCCCCTCGCCGTAAAACCTCGCGCCTTCAGGCCGAGGATATCAGGCGGTGACACGAAAGCTCCCCTAAAGGGAGCTTGCCTAGTGTCACTCACAGAAGGGGTGCTTGAGAACATTATCCCTAAAAAACATGAAATAGGCATGGAAATATTGGTATAATTTTTAACATGAAAACTCTCAAGCTGCGTATTAAAGACAAACATATTCCCTTGCTCAAACAATTAGCAAAGCAGGTCAATTTTGTCTGGAATTACGGCAATGCTTTGTGTTTCCAGCATTTACAACGCACGGGGAAATTCTTTTCGGCGTTTGATTTGCACCAGTACACCAAAGGGGCTAGTAAAACAGGCTTAGATCTACACAGCCAAAGCATTCAAGTGATTAACGAAGAATTAGTCTTACGGCGCAAACAATTCAAAAAAGCCAAATTACGTTGGCGCATTTCTCAAGGTTTACGTAAATCGTTAGGGTGGATACCGTTTAAAGCATCAAGTGTTCAATACCGCCACGGTCAAATCAAATACGCAGGCCAGTTTTTTGGCTTGTGGGACAGTTACGGCTTGTCAAAATATACCTTTAAGACAGGGTGTTTTTGTGAAGATGCCCGAGGTCGTTGGTACATTTGTTTAGTGGGCGAGTTAAAAGAGCCTGTCGTTAAAGCGAAGTGTGAAAACAGCGAAGCAGTGGGCATAGATTTAGGCTTAAAAGACTTTGCCACCTTATCGAATGGTGAAAAAGTTGAAGCCCCACGGCTGTATCGTCAGTATGAACAAAAACTGGGTATTGCTCAACGCGCCCGAAAAAAGCAGCGTGTTAAAGCGATTCACGCCAAAATAGCAAACTCAAGAAAAGATCATCATCATCAATTAAGCCGCCAATTAGTCAACGACTATGCGGCTATTTTCATTGGCAACGTCAATGCCAAAGGTCTAGCAAAAACAACACTGGCAAAGTCGGTATTGGATGCAGGCTGGAGCGCATTTAGAACCCTACTCAAATATAAATGCGAGAACGCTGGCGTATGGTTTGAAGAAGTCAATGAG
>JBKJUH010000382.1:0-8511 GCA_046590075.1 Agitococcus sp. | reverse complement strand
AGCCGCCTCAAGCGGCTGAAGTGTGAGCAAATAAGCGATAACCGCGTAAGTCCTAATGAGTTGTTATTGTTTGTGGATGAGTGAATGTATGTCTGAACATGATAAATCGGCTGCACCGAAAATTGGCTTAAAATCGTTGTTTGCATGGGGGAAACCACAGTCAACGCCCGATAACACTAATCCTGCCGATGACACACCGATTACTGTTCCTATTGCCGAAGATACGTTGTATTGGGAAGAAGGCAATTTAGATGTCACTTTGCCAAGTTTGCCGACAGTCAATGTGCCGATTATTGAAAATCCAGCTTCCGAAGCCTTAATTCATTCTGAACAATTCACTGCTGCACCCGTTGTCGAAAAAGTACCCACACAAGCCGAATCAGACAATAGCTTTTTTAGCCGTATGAAATTAGGTTTGTCGCGTACACGCGAATCGTTTACCAGTGGTGTCGTTACTTTGCTGATTGGTGGCAAAGAAATTGATGATGAATTATTGGAAGAAATTGAAACCCAAATGCTCGTTGCTGATATGGGTATTGATGCGACAAAAATTATTATTGACCGTTTGACCGAACGCGTCTCGCGTAAAGAACTAACCCATTCCAATAATCTATATAAAGCCTTGCAACAAGAACTCGTTGAGTTGCTTGCGCCGCGTGTGAAACCCTTACATATCGACCCAAATAAAAGACCGTATGTGATTCTGATGGTCGGGGTAAATGGTGTCGGTAAAACTACCACCATTGGCAAATTGGCGAAACGCTTACAACGTGAAGGCAAAAAAGTCATGTTAGCCGCAGGTGACACTTTCCGCGCTGCTGCCGTTGAACAATTACAAGTGTGGGGTGAGCGTAATAATATTGCGGTTGTTGCGCAAAGCACAGGCGCAGATTCGGCCTCCGTAGCCTTTGATGCCTTGCAAAGTGCCAGAGCCAAAGACATGGATGTATTAATTGTTGATACCGCAGGCCGTTTGCATACCAAATCTAATTTGATGGAAGAACTACGCAAAGTAAAACGGGTGCTGCAAAAAGTCGATGGCACAGCTCCCCATGAAGTGATGTTGGTGGTTGATGCAGGCACAGGTCAAAACGCCTTAAATCAAGTACAAGAGTTTGACCAAGTGGTGGGTTTAACAGGTTTAACGATTACTAAACTTGATGGCACAGCCAAAGGTGGCGTGTTATTTAACATCGCTAGCCGTACTCATGTACCGATTCGTTATATTGGTGTTGGCGAAAAAATTGATGATTTACGGCCATTTTTGGCCAAAGAATTTGTGGCCGCATTGTTTCAAACGGAAGGTTAAGACGCGCATACTTGTAGGGGCGAATTTATTCGCCAATGCCCATAGTTTTGGCGAATAAATTCGCCCCTACGAGAAAATCATCTTGTCACTGACAAGATGTTACACAAATGCGATAAAATTAGCTATTGAAACGCTAGTTACAATTTTCGCTTAGCGTTAATATTAAAGGATAAGGTTAGTTTAATTATTTGGAGAGTACCCATGAGCAATAGTCGCAGCCTCGTTCCTGTGACGCTCGCTGTTCCTGGTGTTAATTTAGGGGCGTACATTTCTAACGTCAATCAGGTCGCCATTTTATCGTCCGACGAAGAACGCGAGCTTGCTGAGCGTTATTTTTACGAAGAAGATTTAGACGCGGCGCGCCAGTTAATTTTGGCGCATTTACGTTTTGTCGTGCATATTGCCCGTAGTTATGCAGGTTATGGCCTACAACAAGCCGATTTAATTCAAGAAGGTAACGTCGGGCTGATGAAAGCCGTCAAACGTTTTGACCCAAGCATGGGCGTACGTTTGGTATCGTTTGCTGTGCATTGGATTAAGGCCGAAATTCACGAATACGTCATTAAAAACTGGCGTATCGTTAAAGTGGCAACCACTAAAGCACAACGTAAATTGTTTTTTAATTTGCGTGGTCTTAAAAAGGGTAACCATAGCTTGACGCATTTAGAAGCGGAAGCGATTGCTGAAACCTTGAATGTGACCTCTGCACAAGTCTTTGAAATGGAAGGTCGTTTATCTGCGTTTGATGCCTCATTTGAAGCCTCAGCCGAAGATGATGACGATAAACCGAGTCAAGTACCCGCCTATTATTTAGAAGATAATCGTTACGACCCCGCACGTCAGTTAGAAGAAAGTGATTGGGAAGATAACAGCACGGAGCGTTTAATGGCGGCAATGAATCGTTTAGATGAACGTTCACGCCACATTTTAACCCGTCGATGGTTGGCGGAAGAAAAAGCGACTTTGCATGAGTTAGCGGCGGAATACAATATCTCTGCGGAACGTGTGCGCCAACTCGAAAAAAATGCCATGGACAAAATCAAAGCGGCGTTGTCTGTTGCCGCTTAAGTTTATGCTGTTCGATGTATAAAATAGTCACAACGCCGCGCTTATAGTGCGGCGTTTGTTTTTTAACTTTAGAGATTGCTCATGTTTATTACCCTTGGCGCGTTAAATATGGCATTAGCAGTGATGCTCGGTGCTTTTGGCGCACATGGTCTTAAAGATAAGGTCAGCGCAGAACAATTAGCATGGTGGCATACAGGTTGTGACTATCAGGTTTATCATGCTTTAGCGATATTGGTCGTTGGCGTTTTAATGTCCACTCAAACGCATTGGTCGCTTGCTAAAAATCCCGCATGGTGTTTTCAAATGGGCATTATTATTTTTTCGGGTTCTTTATATGCCATGACTTTAGGCGCGCCGCGTTGGTTTGGCGCAATTACGCCTATTGGTGGTATGGCTTTAATTGTCGGTTGGTTGTGGTTAGCTTATATTGCATGGCAACAACGAGGGTTTTAATAACAATGAATGTCTCTGTGAATGGTTCGCTTAAAGAGCTGCCTGAAAATACTACCATTGCCGATGTTTTAGTTTTACTGGATATCATTGGGCGTAGAGTTGCGGTTGAACTCAATGAAAATATCGTTCCTAAAAGTCAACATGCCCACGTCAAATTACAGGCCGATGACAAAGTGGAAATTGTTCATGCCATTGGTGGCGGTTAATGGTTTTGCGTGCATCGTTTCGTTAAGCAGATTACACTCTGCGCCAAATTTCCTACTTCCGTTCGATGCTGAGTATTTAAGATGACTCAAGATATTTTTCAATTAGCTGGCCGTACTTATCAATCCCGTTTATTAGTTGGCACTGGCAAATATAAAGACCTCGAAGAAACCCGTTTAGCCATTGAAGCCAGTGGCGCAGAGATTGTCACCGTTGCCGTGCGCCGAACGAATATTGGTCAAAACGCCAATGAACCTAATTTATTGGACGTTATCTCACCTGATAAATACACCATTTTGCCCAATACCGCAGGTTGTTATACTGCCGAAGATGCCATTCGTACCTGTCGTTTGGCGCGTGAATTATTAGACGGGCACAATCTTGTTAAATTAGAGGTACTAGGTGATGAAAAAACCTTATATCCCAATGTCGTCGAAACCTTAAAAGCGGCCGCGGTATTAGTGAAAGACGGTTTTGATGTTATGGTTTATACCTCCGATGACCCGATTATTGCCAAACAGTTGGAAGAGTTGGGCTGTATCGCCGTTATGCCTTTAGGTAGCTTGATTGGCTCAGGATTAGGCATTATTAACCCGTATAACTTGCGTATTATTATCGAGCAAGCGAATGTGCCTATTATTGTTGATGCAGGTGTAGGTACTGCATCCGATGCCGCCATTGCCATGGAGTTAGGTTGTGCAGGCGTGTTAATGAATACCGCGATTGCTAAAGCCCAACAACCCATTTTAATGGCCTCGGCTATGAGAAAAGCCGTGGAAGCAGGGCGTGAGTCCTTTTTGGCGGGCAGAATGCCGAAAAAGTTGTATGCCTCGGCCTCCAGCCCACTTGATGGTAAGTTTTTTTAATTTGTAGGTCTGGTTTTAACCAGACTTGTTGGACTAAAGTCCAACCTACATCCAACCTACATTTATTGCAAATGATGCTCACCATGACTGATTTAGTAACGCCAGACAGCGCAAACAAGAAAGACTATCCGCGTCGCATTATGACGTTTATGCGTCGTTGTTCCGCGTTTACCACGTCGCAACAACAAGGTATTGATGCATTTGGTGAGCGTTATTTATTAGAAACTGAAGGCAAAAAGTTTGATTCCGCCGCTATTTTTGGTCGTATTGCCCCATTAACGGTAGAAATCGGTTTTGGCATGGGATATTCATTAATTACCATGGCCGAAGCCGCACCAGAGCGTGATTTTATTGGTATTGAAATTCACCCTAATGGTTTGGCGCAGATTTGTTATGAAGCTGGACAAAAGCAATTGCCAAATTTACGTGTTATTGATGGTGACGCCTTGTCAATGCTTGAAAATTACTTTGTCGATAGTTCCATTGACACCGTGCAATTGTATTTTGCCGACCCGTGGCCAAAGAAAAAGCACCACAAACGTCGTTTTGTGCAAAGCCATAATATGCAGTTGATTCGGCAAAAATTAAAAATAGGTGGTATCTTTCACGCGGCGACCGATTGGGAACATTATGCGCAATGGATGTTAGACGTATTAGAGGTTGCTGAAGGCTTTAGTAATATGGCAGGTGTAGGAAGTTTTGCCGAACGCCCAGCCTATCGCCCCCTCACTAAGTTTGAAGTGAGAGGGCAAAATTTGGGGCATGGTGTGTGGGATATACTGTATCGTAAAGAGTCTTAGGCCATAAAAATGCTTCACCAATAACAATAACCCAATGAGGCCATGTTTGCCGTTATCGCTAACTCGTCCCCATATATTCACCCCTGCATAATCCTGTTTCCACCTATAAATCACGATGATTTCTGGTTATTAAAACGAAGAAATACGCAATATTTTTGTCGTCAACACTGGTATTGTAAGCAGACTATGGTGAGTGAGACGGCAATGATGAACGCAGAACTAAAACAAATTCCTGTGATAAGGGTTTTCCATTCATTGGTCATACCTTAGCTTTTGTCCGCAATCCACGCGCGTTAGCGACCAGCCGTTTTAATCAGTATGGGGAAGTGGCGCGGGTCAGTATTTTGGGTAAAAAAGGCGTGTTTTTGCTCAGTCCAGAAGCAAATGAATTTTTGACCGTCGATAAAGACAAGCAGTTTTCTTCCCAAGCCGCCTATGAGCCATTTTTGAAAGATACCTTTCCCGATGCCTTAGGCTTAATGGATTTTGAAGACCATGCCCATCATCGTAAAATCATGCAAGTAGCGTTCAAAAAAGAAGCCATGCTCAGTTATATGAGTGTCTTAAATCAAAGTGCCGCTGAAACCATTGCCACATGGCAGCTTACGCCGCCGTTTTTATTCTTTCCACATATTAAATCATTGTTATTTAATCAAGCGGCAACAGTATTTATGGGCGAAAGTCTCGGCCCCGTCGCGACACAATTGATTGGTTATTTCACTACGACTGTAGCGGGTACAGTGGCGATGTTGCGGTTGATGATTCCTGGAACGGCATTTTACAAAGCAGTCAAAAGCTCTTTGGCGTTACGTCAGTATTTAATCGACAAAATCCCTGAAAAACGTCAAGCCATCAGTGCGGATTTGTTTAGTCAATTATGCTTTGCCAAATCTGAGGATGGCGAGCAGTTTACCGACCAACAAATTGCCAAACACATGCTGGGTTTGATGAGTGCGGCACACGAAACCACATCGAGCGCGATTTATTCCATGGCTTATGCATTGGCAAAATATCCCGAGGTTCAGCAACGAGTTTATGAAGAAATCATCGCTATTAACTCAGACACGTTGAGTTACGATGACCTCGCTTTGCCTTATACCACGCAAGTGTATTATGAGTGCTTACGGATGTGGGGTTCTTCGCACACCATGCCGCGTATGGCTTTGCGTGACCTGAGTTATAAAGGTTTTGCTATTCCAGCAGGGACGATGGTTTATATCAGTCCGTCGTTTGTTCATTATATGGATAAATATTGGACGCAACCTGAGACCTTTGATCCAGAGCGTTTTTCGGAGCTGCGTAAAGAGCAAAAACAGCATCGTTATTTATTTATGCCGTTTGGTGGTGGCGCGCATAAATGTATTGGCATGCACTTTGCGGAAATGCAGATTAAAGTGTTCTTTTTTAATTTGCTCAAACACTATCGCTTGTCGTTAACTCACCCTGACTATACTTTGAAGGTCAAATATACGCCCGTACCTGAACCAGCAGACGGATTGCCATTGGTATTGACGCGGATTTAGTGGTTTATGTGTATTCTCCGTTGGTGGTGAGCCTGTCGAACCATTCTTCGACAAGCTCATCATAGACGGACTCCGCTCATGCTGAGCCTGTCGAAGCACGACAAGCTCAGTACCAACGGTAAATACATGAAACTTACGCGCAAATACTCATCTAGTTAACGCCAATAATTTGCCGTTCTTGATATCTAAATGTACCTGACTCTTCTTCGTTGCGAATAAATACCGCTTCTTCTGCGCCAAAAAGTCGATTCTGTAAGCCTTGAATTTGCACTTTTAACGCATCTCCTTGATATTGTTTTTCTAGGGCGGCACGCTCTTTCATATAGGTTGTACCTGCCGAAGCGCGGTTTTCTCGCTCACTGTCTAATTCATCCCAGCGTTTAATGGCTTCTTTATCCATACCCAGCGCTTCTCTTAAATGGGTCAGCTCTTTTTTTTGTTGTTCAGGAGCTAGGGTGTGAAGTTGGTCTTGGACAGATTTAAGTTCTAAAAATTGCCCCATGGTTTGCACAGGATGAGATTTGTCGGGATTGGTAGCATCAGCCCCGTGTACATTGATCAAAGTCTTGACGTAACTATCAACTTTGGCACTGAGTGGTAAAGACGATGTTTCAATTTTTTGTAATGCTGCATCAATTTGCTCTTGTTTAACTTGTGACTGCCAAATAACTTTGGCATCTTCGCCAAAAAGTTGTTGTCGTTTATCCCAAGTTGCCCGCAACCGTTCTTCTTTGCTGTTAAATACCAGCGCACCTTCTTGAATAGAAGTAAGCCATTCGTTGTAACTGGTGTAGGCAGCCAATGCT
Source organism: Agitococcus sp. (assembly GCA_046590075.1). Classification (GTDB taxonomy): domain Bacteria; phylum Pseudomonadota; class Gammaproteobacteria; order Pseudomonadales; family Moraxellaceae; genus Agitococcus. The sequence goes on along the minus strand of JBKJUH010000382.1, from coordinate 1,482 downwards.
TTTAATAATTGCTCATAGTCGGCAGGAAATATCAATTTGAGCATGTTTTTAAGCCGATCCTGCCAATCATTAGGATATTTCTTTTTTAGAAAATCCGTCAGTTGTTCAATGGCTTGAATGCGCCAATAGGGATGGTCGATGTGCTTGCCAAAACGCGACTGAATAAATTGCGCTAGCTTTTGCTCGTCAGTGGGGAGCTTGCTTAAAGGGCCTTCGGTATAGATAGGAGCTAACGGTGGCGGAGCGGGTTTGGCAATGTCCGCGCTGGTTTTCGTGGTTGCTAGTTGTTTATTGCTATCTTGTGTTCCATGAGATGACAGCCAAATCAATACGCCCATACTGGCAATCATCAGACTTAAACTACCTGCGACCCAATAATTTTTTAGATTTTTCTTCATGCTGTTTTTTCCAAGCTTGGTGGTTTTTATTGGCGTGATAGCAAAGGATTTGTGGCTTGACTACTATTGTTTATCACTAATTTGGTGTGTTGTAACATATGTTGAATAGAAGATGGACGAATGCCAACCATGTCACGAAATACGTGTGCAAAATGGGCGGCATCGGTAAAACCTGCTTCCACAGCCGCATTGGTAACCGATTGACCTGTGGTAAGTAGCTGGGCGGCAGTAAATATGCGATGCCAATTACGATAACGACGAATACTGAGTCCAGTTGCTTGTTTGAATAAGTTGGAAAGTACTGTTTCGCTCAGGCCAAGTAATTGTGCAAAAAACGCCATCGAATGATTGTCTTGATGGTATTGACGTACAGTATTGAGGATACGCCATAAGTGGGCATCGTTTTCATTGCTGTTAGGGTTGGCGTCTAACTGTAAAAGGTCGGAAAATTGTTGATAGGCCAATTCAGAGGGAGTGTGTTGCTGATGAAATGTCATCAATAGCGGAACTATCAATTGAGCAAAATCATCGTTAGCGTAATAAGCTCCACCTTTCATTTTAAGCATATTTTTTTTGAGTTGTTCAAAGTCTCTACCCAGCGGGTCTAAAAAACAACACGCGACCAATTCGTTATTCACCTGCCAGTGAATATGGCTAGCGACAGGTAGCAAAACAACGCGGGCATTTAATGGGATGGCAGCATTGCCAATAACAATGGACGTGGGTGCGTCTAAGCCAATAAATAAGCAGCTGGTAGCGGTGGTTAATTCAGCGGGTTCAGCAATTCGGCCAATAAATAAAGAGCGAGTTTCCCATAAATAAAGAGAAATGTGTTGAGGGGCTTCCACAGCTTGAGCAAGTGCAGTTGGTATTGAGTTCGTCATTGTGATGTTCTTATTTTTGTTGTTACGAATGCAAGCATGTATCTATTTATTATATTCAGTTTTTTGTCAATGAGCTTGTAAGTTTTGTATACCCAAAAAAATCAACAGAAACTTATCCGATAAATGGTCAAAAAACGGTAGTGGGTCTATAATAAGTTTTGCGTTATAATCGAGCCTAATCATGAATTAGATGGGATTAA
>JBKJUH010000088.1:0-4683 GCA_046590075.1 Agitococcus sp. | reverse complement strand
CCCCAGCCCTCTCCCTCAATAGGGAGAGGGGACTAAGTCCTCTCTCCCTATTAAGAGAAAGAGTTAGAGTGAGGGTGCACTAACGGCTAAGCACAAATATCAGCAATAAAAATAGCTTTTCAACAAGCTCAACCTCTTTTCGCCTCATACGCCCGTCGAATGCTCTCCTCCACCAACATCGCCACGTCATTCATATTTTTATCTTGCGGATCAATCGCAGGTAAAACTGTCCAACTAATTTGCTCACCCGCAGACATGGGATACTTACCAAAACGATTTAATCCCCACGTTTGATGAATATAAATCGGCACAATTAAAGCTGAAGGTGACTTTTTTAACAGTTGTTTAATTCCTGCGGCATTAAAGGCTTTTATCTCGCCCGTTGCTGAACGTGTACCTTCGGGAAAGATAACCGCAGAAGTTTTAGTGTCTTCAATCAAACGCCCTAAACGACCAATTTCGGTAATCGCTTGTTTGGCGTCGTCACGATTAATCAGTGCCGCGCCGCTGTGACGAAGATTATAAGAAATGCTAGGAATACCGCGACTTAACTCTATTTTAGAGACGAACTTTGGCGAAAACTGGCGTAAATACCAACTAATGCCAACAACATCGAGTTGGTTTTGATGGTTGGCGACAAAAATAATCGGGCGGGTGTGAGGTAACGGTAAAGGCTCAGCAAAATCGACACGAAATCGTGTCCCTAACAGCCATAATGAGTGCAATAAACAACCATTTAGCGCATCCACAGTGAGCTGATGCGCCCGTTTACCAAAACCTTTTAAAGCCAGCACTTGCAAGAGATGAAAAACATTGAGCAATATCAGCCAAGCGAGAAAAAAAACAGGCGATAGCAAATAACTTAAGCACTTCTTCATGGCACACAACGCTCCCTTTAGTGGATATAGAGGCGTTGTGTTGGGCGAAACTTGCCCTAGCGCGCTCTAACCGACAAAAATTTTCTTTGCTAAGGGCAAGGCTTTAAGGCCAGCGACGCTGACTGCCGTCATTAAACCGCCAATCATTGCACCAACGACACCACAAGTCAGAATATCTTGTCCCGTTAAGTACAAGCCGTCGATGTCGGTTTTAGGGCGTAACCACGTTTGCTCAAAGCGTTTGGGGTCATGATCTAAACCGTAAATTTCGCCCTTCTCATACCAACAAAAAAACTGGGTCGAAAGGGGTGTCGATAACTCGTAATAATCCACTTTACCACGCAAGTGCGGCATCTTTTCATACAGTTTTTCTAATAAGCGTTGGGAGAAGGATTCTTTCAACGCTTCGTAATCACCCCCCCGTTTACCCCATGGTTTGTCCGCCCATTGCTCTACCCACTCCCACGGACAGGGCGCAACTATTTCAACGGTCGAACGGTCGGGGTAACGTTCGCTAAAACTCGGGTCTTTAGCGGAAGGAAAGGAAATATAGACCATCGGAATATCGCTATTGGCATCAGCCAAAAAGGTTTTAATGGATTGTTCGTAGTTTTCGTTGGGATACAACCAAAAATTCGTTTTGGGAAGTTGTAGATTTTCGGCGGTATCTTTAATGCCAATATACATACACAAGCTCGCCATGGACGGTTTTACCGTCGCTAGCTTTTGACTATAGCCTGTAAAGTCCGATACGGCTGTTGGCAATAAACGGGTAAAGGTATTGACCACTCCAGCATTACTAATGACGATGGGGGAGCGAATCTCCGTACCATCTTTCATGCACACGCCAACGGCTTTGCCTTTTTCTAACAAAATGCGGTCAACGGCGGCATAGGTAAACACTTCACCGCCCGTTTTTTGAATTTGCGGGATGATAGTTTCAGCGATACGAGACGCGCCACCAATCGGATAAAAGCCACCATACATATAGTGCTTGGCAATCAAGGCATGAATTAAAAAGCTCGATTCCGCAGGCATCATGCCGTTATCGCCCCATTGCCCTGTTAAATAGGCAATTAAGGTTTGGTTGGCGGTGAGCTCTTCTAAAACTTGACGAGTGGGTTGATTAAAATACGCAGGTTTTAGACGATTACTCACCAATTTAGTCAGTTTTGCTAATTTTTTTGGCAGCATACGCTCAATGGTAAACACTTGCATCGCGTCCACGACTTTGCCTAAACGGACAATATACTCATCAATCGCCGCTTGCTCTTGTGGAAAACGGTTAACCAAGTTATTACGAAAATTGTCGCGCCCTGCCACTAAATCAAAATGGTCATCGCCTAAATGAATACGGTCGTAACAAGCATCTAAGGCTTGCCATTGCAGTTGGTCGTTACTGATAAAATCAAATAATCGCCGCGCTAAGGTGGTTTTAATACCGACATCACCAATGTAATGCACGCCCACATCCCACTCGTAACCGTTGCGGCTGTAGCTATGGGTAAAACCACCTGCGGTATAATGCTGTTCCATGACTGCCACTTTATAGCCCAAACCGGACAAGCACGCGGCGGCGGTTAAACCACCAATGCCCGAACCAATAACAATGGCATCGTAATTGCCATTTAAGCGACTGGCGCGATAGCGTTTGCCAATACGAATGGTGCTAGGGGCAAGACCCGATTTTTTTACGTTTTCTACGATTGCTTCAGTCATGACGAGGTACTCAGAGAGGAAGTGTTTTTTAATAAACCGTCGGCTAATAAACGGGTCACTGTTTGTGCCAAGGTGTCAAAATCGGTGGTATTGGCATAGTTCACTAAACCATCAATACAGAGCATGGATAGCCCATGCACTAAAGACCATGCTGTTGTGGTCAGTAGCTCAACAGGCAATGGCTTAAACATGCCTTCATCAAGACCGCGCTGCATGTTGTTACGCAACATGGCATAAGCAGCGGCTGAGGTTTGATATAAATCAGGAAAGCGTTGACGCTCCACCATGCGCTGACCGAACATCAAACGATAATGCGCAGGATGATGAATGGCATAGTCCACATAACCCATGCCAATACGCTGCAAAGCGGTCATGGTGTCTAAAGGTTCTGCACCCAAAAACTGCTGCATATGGTGCGTTAAGCCGCTAAAACCATCACAGGCAATGGCGGCTAATAAAGCTAATTTATCTTCAAAATGCCGATAGACTGCCGTTGGTGACACACCAACATCGGCGGCCAAACCGCGCAAACTGAGTTTGGCAATACCATCGGCTTGCAAGCGGACAATAGCCGCCGCAATCAAGGCTGCGCGTAAACTGCCATGATGATAATGGGCTTTAATAATGGCTTCGGTGGTCATAAGGCTCGCTCCTACAGGCAAATCATAACCCTCAATGTTTACGCCGTCAACATATACGAAAAAAAATACCCAAATTAATTTTGGGTGTTTTTAGACCACGTCCCTTTTGAAAAATGAAGTATTTAGATTGACGACAGTTTTGTGGATTTTGTAGGGGTGAACCCATGTGTTCACCCTGAGTTTAGGGCAGATACATGGGTCTGCCCCTACCAAAAATCGTTATTTTTAGGCTGCAAAAAACCTATTGGTTTCTACGTGGACGCGGTTTATACGTACTAAAGTATAAGTTTTACAGTATTTACCGTTCGCACTCATCACCACGAACGGAAACCCAAGTTATTTATACGTTAGTTTATTTCAATAAAATGGTATTACCCTACTTTAAGCCATAAAATCAAAGGGATGCTGCATTAGCCAGTTTTGCACGCACTGCAAACGTTGCTGTGGGTTATTTTCTTCTAATAACTGCTGTTGTTCATCCAGTGTTAAGGGCAATGCCTCGGCCAGCCGCCAAGCCAATGAACCAGACTCGGTGAGCACATCGCCACACTCGGCAAACGACTCGGCAATGGCTTGTAAACTCTGCGGAATGGCGACAAACGGGTCGGGTGCTAACCATTCAATCGTTGCTCGTGCTAAACCATCGTCCTCAACACGAATGGTTAAAATCTTAAACCGTCGTTCGCCAACGGCAATGGCGGCCAAACTGCCGTCAATCAACGCCACTTGCTGCACCATATAAGCGGCACAACCAATCTCATAAGGAAAGGCCGGCTCACCAACTTCTTGACCATAACGAATACGCACCACACCAAACGGATGCTGTTTACCACACTCGTCTAACAACCGTCGATAACGTAACTCAAACACTCGCAACGGTAATTCACCTTGCGGATAAAGTACGGTATTGAGGGGAAACAGTGGCAGTTCGTGGCTCATAATACCTCTAGGTTGTGTTGACATTTGGTGAAATAGCCGTGCAATAACGACTTTTGTAGGGGCAGACCGATGTGTCTGCCCTATATTTAAGATCACACACTTGGGTGTGACCCTACAAAACACCTTTTATTGGTCAAAAAACTCAAAAATTAAAACATCAACAGAACCTAGCTCATCAATAAGTTCTTTTATTTTTAGCCTAGTCCAAAATTACAAAAATGGGAGACTAAAATAGCCTTATCGGAAAAAAAGTGAGTTATAGACGATAATGCTTCACAGCTTCGCAGAACACGTTATAGTCAAGGTATAGAGTGAGGACTGTCTATGCCCCTGAGTCGCCGATTATTACAACCTTTATTATCGCGTGCGCTGATTCATCCCCGATTACATTCATTATTGCAAGCACGTTATAACTGGTTACGCCGTATGCAACGGCGGCCACATCAAGTAATTATTTGGCTTCGACTAAATGATCCTTACAGCTATTTACTTATTCAAGCCTTACC